>JBDGYW010000027.1:0-19821 GCA_039588935.1 Gemmatimonadota bacterium
GAGTGTGCAGCAGCATCTCCGATGCGTATCCGCCTATTGTCAGCAGTTGCTCGCTGGTGGGATCGGAGACGAAGATCCTCGTGTCAGCGGAGAAGAAGAACGCTCCGGTGTCCGGCGATAGGTGTTCCGGGCATGGAATGATGGGGAAGTCAGGTACGTCTTTGCCGCACGCGCTCATGGATAGCATCAGGCAGATACCTGCTAGTCTATGGGAGATTCTCATTTGCCGTGCTTGTTGTCGGTGATTGAATTGAGGGTCGCTGAGTAGGATACCGATGAGGGTGGGAGAGCGCTATGGTTGGCGGCATGTGCGGCAGTGTGGTGGGGTGGGATAGGCCGCATGCGCGGTAAACCCCACTCACCACGCACGACCTACCACTCACCTCAAAATTCGTATCTCAACCCAAGCGACGGCAGAATCGGCATCATCTCCTGGCCGTTGTTCCTTCCCATGAAGAGATCACCGTATTCGTTGACGTAAGCCCAGTGGTCGTAAGACGAGATGTTGGTGCGATTGTAGGCGTTGAAGATATCCACGTACACCTGTAGCACGCCGTTGCCGACCGAGAAGTTGCGCGTTGCGCGGAGGTCGAGGCGATGATATGCGGGAAGACGGATTCCGTTCAGAGGACCGAACTCTCGGGCCAGGAACAGTGAACCATCTGCGAGCGAATCAACGCGGAATCCTGTATCGGTGGACGGCCATCCGGTGTGATAGTACCAGGATGCCGAAAGCCGCCATTTGTCGTTCGGTCGATACGCGCCGGTGATGCCGAAGGTGTGTCTCTGATCCAGAGCCCGCGGTACCCAATCACCGTCAATCTCATCCTCCGCCATGGCGAGCACATAACTCATCGACCATGCCCAGTGGGTTCCCAGTTCACGCGAAACGAGGAGTTCCATGCCGCGCGCGTTGCCGCGCTCGGGATCGATACCGATCCGTCCTCCTTCCGCCTCCGGGAACGCCCAGAGCTCCTGCTCCGCATTGATGTACCGTGGCCTCTGGTCTGCAATTGCCCTGCGGTAGAGTTCCACTCGCAGGTTCACGTCGGCAGGTAGTCGCTGCTCGATGCCAAGCGCCACCTGGGTGGCCATGTCGGAGGGAGAGAACCTGCGCTCACCGTCTCCAACCTGAAGTTCATGTACACCATGTGACTGGTAGTAACGTCCCCAACTCGCACGCAAGTTGGTCGTCGGTGATAGTTCTAGTGCAGCCAGAACACGTGGTGACCATTCGTTCTCATTGGTGTGCGACATGTGGTCGTAGCGCACACCGATCTCCGTTGTGAGTGCATCGATCGGCCTGAGGCGAGCCGCGAGATAAGCGCTCGCCTCGTTGCCGTAGGGTACCCTGACCACCGCAACCGTATCGTGTCTTGCGCCGAGTTCCCTCTCGGGCGTCGCTATCAAGGTCCGTGTAGCGTGGAAATAATCATACGCAGACTTCAGGCGTTTGACCTCTCCACCGATCTTGATCATTGCTTGGTCCGAGATCTCCAGACTCAGATCATGGCTCGCTCCAGCAAACCTGAACTCCCGGTCGTCCGCGACTGAAATCCACTCCGGTCCGGAGACGCGGCCCAGATCCTCCCCGAGCCCCGCTCGGTGACGCGTGACGCGACCTGCCCATGCCATCGTGCGCGCTGTGACTCTGCTGTTGAAGTCGGCGTCCCACGCTAACCAGGCGTAACTGCTCTTCCAGCCGGTTTCCAGGAACTGAAGCTCTTCATCGGACAGGCTCAGATTGTCGCTCGCGTGGAGGACGCTCGCGCTGAACAGGTGCTTGCGATGCGGCTGATACTGCACCTTGCCGAACATGTCCCAGTATTGGGGTGACAAGTTGTCATCGCCGCCTGTCAGCGCCATCGCAATGTCCAAGTATCCCCTACGCGCAGATACCAGCCACTGTCCTCTCCCAGTCCCGAAGCCGCCCTGGCTCATGAAGCTGGCGTTAGTGATGCTGAGCCCGAGCGTGGTTCGAGTACCTATGATTGGAGGCACGCGCGATGCCATGTCGAATACGCCCGTGAGCTTGTCGCCGTGTTCCACCCCGAACCCTCCGGTCACGAGGTCGATCGACCCCACGGAATGGACATCAACAATGCCTAGTGCTCCATCGAAATCCTTCAAATGGTATGGCTCGTACAGTTCGAGCCCGTCGATCGTAACGAGCAATTCCTGATCGGTTGCTCCTCGCAAGTTGAGCTTCGTGGAAATGTCGTGGGCGGCGACGCCGGGTAACCGTTTGATCGCTCGAAACACATCTTCGCCCAGTTGCGGCAAAGTCTCGATCTCATCCCGTGTCATAGTGCGCTCGGCCACCACTTGTGTCTCCATCACGCCGAAGTGACCGGGTGTTACGACTATCTCACTCAAGCGCAGGGCGACCGGCTCCATATCGACCGACAAGTCGATAGTGATTGTGTCGTCAACGGTAAGTTCAAGTTCAGTGAGCGCGTATCCAATGCGGGTGACGCGGAGCGTGTGTGTGCCGAGCGGAACCGCTTCGAAAGCAAACCTGCCGTCGTTGCCGCTCAGGGTCCTGAGTCGCCGATCGACAATCTCCACTTGGGCGTTGGTGACGGCATCGCCGCTGCCGTTGCCGCGAACGACTCCTGTGACGCGAGCCTGAGCGCTTACTGCGGCTGGAATTACAGCCAAAGAAATGAATATCGCCGCCGTTTTTCGACCTATTGCTGACACACTACCTCCATCGGGTTGGGGCCGCGCGCAATCTCAACTCCTGCTGTGCTGCCGTTCCCTGCGCGACCCCAGCTCCATGTCGCGTTCTCAACTTTAACGATCGACACCGAGGCCTTCTGACGCTCCGTTTGTGTCCAACACGGCCGTATTGGCGACGGAAGGGGTGCAACGCAAGCGGCGTGCCGGGTGCGATTCGACGAGTTGTGGCAAGGGTTGGCGCGTCTCGAGCCGTGAATGTCTTCGCTTCCTCTGTCCCCTGTCCTGTCTAGGGGACAATCGGATTGTGATATGGGAAGCGTTCTGGAAGGGCGGTATTAGCGGACTTGCTGTTTCACCGGCACGCTTCGCCCGGACGATAGATGCTACGTGTCATCGCGAGCTTCCGCATGTGGGCAACATCCAGGTCGTCGAGCCAGCGACCATACACGGCGTCCGGCTGCCACACGATAGGTGTGAAGCGAGTGGGCAGGTTGATGGTTCCGAGGAACCTACCCTCCGGGTCGAAGACATCCCAAGACGGGGACCCCAAACGGCGGGACATCTCCTCCGAGATGTCGAGCCTCTCCAAGTCGCTCAGGTCCGCGATCTGCTGAACGAGGGTCGTTGCTTCCGGGCCTTCCATGATCCGGTTGAACGCCGGAAATGTCGGCCCAAAACTCAGGTTGTCGATTTGGCGGTCAACAGAGGCGGGAGAGGCCCCGAGTCGCGTCAGGGCATCGCGCAACAGGCCTCGGAACACGTCCTTGTCCTGTTCTGTTACCGAGCGTTTCGGTGACGGCTTGGTGATGATCCTCTGTACCGATCCGTCCGTCCCACGCCACTCGATTCGATAATCCTGGGTCATGGCTGTTCTGAGTGTGCCACTAGTTCCTAAATCCCAGGAAGGCTCCGTCGCGAAATACCTGAAGCGGGGAGCTGCTCCTTCCATCCACACCGTCTCAGCCTTCGGTAGGACTACAATGGTCTCGGCGCTTCCATCACGACCGATGCGGACTAACGGGTCTCCCGCTGCCAAATCCGGGTCCTCGTTGAACCCCATCGCACGACGTTGAACAACGACACTCCCTCTGCCGTCGCTGTCCCAGCGCACCGGGAACCCACTGGCATACGAAGCCGGCACGGAGCCGAGTAGTTCACCTTCCAGGCTCATCCAGCCAATGCGTTGATTACCGAGATCCGGGACCGCCAAAAGACCATCGTTCATGAAGAACATGTTGGTGGCGCTTCCGCTGAATTCGCCGGGGCCTTGCCCGCGACCGCCGATTGTTTCGACGTCGCGTCCCTGCTGATCGAAGACTCGAATTTCACTCGCCATCTGATCGAACACGAAGATGAGGCCGTCCGGGCTCACCTTTATGTCGGTGATTTTCCCGAATTCGTAGGTTGGATCCCCTTCGCCGTCCCCGATTGTCAGATCTTCGGTGAATGTCCATTCGTCACCTGGACACCAGAGTCCCTGCTCCGGATTGTGAACCACTTGAATGCCGGCGCTGTCCTGAACTGAGCCGGTCCACTCCCGAGCTTCATTTTCACTGGAGCAGGAGGCGATGGCCCCGAGTGCGATCGTCAGGAAGCCTAGGTACAGAGCGTTCGAGCTTTTCCGTTCGCGCATCTTTGGTCCTATGTCGGTGTTCCGATCCGATCGGCCACAAAGCGACCGATCTGTTCTATCGATATGCGTCCCTCTGGGAAGCCGGCACCGCCGACCTGAAACGCGTGCCACATGCCCGGCCAAACCTCGAGTTCGACGTCAATGCCCGAAGCGCGGGCACGGTTCGCAAGTCGTACGGAATCGCTCAAGAGCACCTCAAAATCTCCCACGTGGATCGCGAGTGGCGGCAATCCGGTTAGGTCCGCACGGACAGGGCACAGCAATGGCGTTTCAGGGTCGTTGTCTCCCACGTAGTTGGCGGCCAGGAACTGAGTCGACTCTAGTGACACGCAGGGGTCGCTTGCTGCACGAGTTGTGTACGACTCTCCGTCGAAGAACACCCAGTCAGTGACAGGCGACATTAGGAACGCCGCCGCGGGCAAGGGGCTTCCTTCATCCCTCAGCGTGACCAGGGTTTGAAGTGCAAGCGTGCCTCCCGCTGAGTCTCCTCCGATCGCGATATGTTCGACCGCAAAACCGCTCGAGAGCAGCCAGCGAAAAGCAGCGACGGAGTCGTGCAGGGATGCGGGAAATGGATGCTCCGGCGCCAGACGGTATTCGAGTACGAAGAGACTGGCGTTGGTGGCACCTGAGAGTCGAGCCGCCAATTCCCGGTGTGTTGCGGGTGAGCCCATCACGAAACCGCCACCGTGGAGAAGGAGTATGGCGCGGTCGCTCGTGACTCCCGGCGCGCGGACCCATTCGGCATGTAGCACTTGTGGTGCACCCACATCAGCCGTTCCACCGCTTGGTATCGAAGCCGGTGGGGTATGAACCTCGATCTGAACCGGCTCGATCTCGGTGCCCTTCGGCACGCGCTGGTGCTTGATGACCATCTCGTCCAGCCGCCGCCATTCGGTGATCGACGATCCGGCCCGCCTGAATTTCTTGCCGACTACGTGCTTCACGACTAGTCGGACAAGTCGGCTTCTGACGCTCGGCATACGATCCCTCTCTCGCTCTTCATCGGCCTACGTCTCCATGGAAACAAAGATTCATGCTGTTTCCACTGCAGGAAAGGTGCAGCCCTTTACCGTTCTGCTGGAAGGTGATATGTAAGATGTTCGTTTGTCTTGTGTTGGAGCGATCCCGAGTATTCCAGACGGTGTAACATGGCCAATATCTGACGGGATGGATCCGGAGCCAGGAAATGGAGCTGAATCAGGAAGCGGTGCCTCGCCCCTATCGATGGAGAGTCGTCTGGATTTTGACCGCCCTCTTCGTCGTTGGAAATCTCGTTTCGATCCCGCAGCTGATTCAGCAAGGCAATCCGATTCCTGCAACTCCGCTCTGGGTGTTGTTCACGACTCTCAACTTCCTTGTGGTGGCCGCAGGCCAGTTCTTTGCGAACCGAGTTGGCCTAGGCGCTCCTCTAGTTGAGGGAAGGCTGAATCGACTTGAAGCGCTCGGCGTGAGCCGCAACGCGATTCTGGTTGCGGTTCTCTTCGCTGTTCTTGCCAGCCCATTCGTCGTCCTGTACAACCGATATTTGGCCGCCGGCACCGTATCGCAACCGGAGCTGTGGCGACTGGTCCTCGCGTCCGTCGACGCGGGCATCCAGGAAGAGATCTTCAACAGGTTCTTCTTGATGAGCTTGTTCGTTTGGGTTGGGTGGCGGCTACAAGGGGCACCCCGCGGTGCACCCACGCCGACCGTGTATTGGATCGCGATCCTGCTCTCGGCAGGCCTCTTTGCATGGGATCATGTGGAAGGTCAACTGGCTAGCCTGAGCCAGGAGAGAATCGTTGAAGTGCTCACCTTCACGGGAGGTGTCGGTGTCTGCTTCGGTTGGTGCTTTTGGAGGCTCGGTCTGGAGTGCGCCATCCTCGCCCACATCCTCGTGGATACAGTCGGGGTTGTACTGGTGAACGCAGCGTATTTCCCCGCAAACGCTGTTGTGCTACCGAGCGTGATTGTTGGGTTACTGATCGCAGGCGTTGCCTCAGGCCGTTTGCTGCTCAGGCGTGAGTGAGCCACAGCCTTCCCGGCAGTATCGGCTTGACGCTTTCGTGCATCGGATGCAGTCTACTCTCTTCAATCTACCCATCGTTCCCACGGAGTCCGCAGATGCACCTATTGTGGCCGAAGTTTTGTAGTAGAGTGGGTCACGCCCGCGCACTCCCACTCCTCCCGCTCCTCCCGCTACTCATCACCCTCACTTCATGTGCAAGGCAAAACACGATGCCAACGTATGAGGTCTCAACATTCGGAACGACCGAAGATGATCAAACGATCCAGCTGTACACGCTGACAAACCGACACCAGGTGAGAGCGTCGATCACCAACTACGGCGGCATAGTGACGGGACTCTGGGTACCTGACCGCAACTTTGAAATGGACGATGTGGTACTCGGCTATGACTCCTTATCTCATTACCTTCGCGGCTCGCCCTACTTCGGCGCCATAGTGGGGCGCTACGGCAATCGGATCGCAAGCGGGCGGTTCACGCTCGAGGATGTCGAATACTCACTCGCGGTCAACAACGGACCGAACCATCTGCACGGAGGCATCAAGGGGTTCGACAAAGTCGTGTGGAATGCGGAGCCCTATGCCGAGTCGGATGAGGTCGGTGTGAGATTGAGCTACACGAGTCAGGACGGGGAAGAGGGTTACCCTGGAAAGCTCACCGTCACCGTCACGTACACGCTAACAAACGAGGACGAGCTCAGGATCGAATACTCTGCGGAAACCGATCAGGCGACGGTGGTCAATTTGACACACCACGGCTATTTCAACCTGGCGGGGCACGCCTCGGGTGACATACTCGGGCACGCACTGAGGCTCGACGCCAATCGGTTCACGCCGGTGGATGAAGGCCTAATCCCGACAGGCGAACTCCGTGACGTTGGCGGCACACCCATGGACTTTCGTACACCGTTCGTCATTGGCGAGAGAATCGACGCAGACGACGAACAGATCCGCTATGGAGGCGGTTACGATCACAATTGGGTGCTGAACGGCGAGGCCGGCGAACTGGCCCTGGCTGCCAGAGTGGTAGAGAACACGACCGGACGAGTTATGGAGGTATTGACCACGGAGCCGGGAATCCAGTTCTACACCGGCAACTTCCTGGACGGCAGCAATGTTGGGAAGGGGGGAGTCCCATATGTGCTTCGAAGCGGCTTCTGTCTCGAGACGCAGCACTTTCCCGACTCTCCGAACCACCCTGAGTTTCCCTCGACAGTGCTGCGACCCGGAGAACGCTACCATTCAACAACCATCTACAGGTTTCGGACACAATGAGACGCTTTCTGATGGCTGTCCCGCTGCTGGCGCTGGGGTGTTCTGGACCTGATTGGCAACCGGCCGACCTGCGGCTGCCGACACGCTGGTCTGGGGTTGTTTCTCCCACTAATGCCCATCCCGAATACCCACGGCCGATGAAGCGTAGGGCCGAGTGGAAGAGCCTGAATGGGCTCTGGGACTACGCGGTCGTCGCTCTCGATTCCCAGCCCGGCGAGTACGACGGGAAAATCCTGGTTCCCTATCCGATCGAGTCCGCGCTGTCAGGGGTTGCCGACACGGTTGGTGAGTTCCGGCGGCTGTGGTACCGCTCGTCCGTCGAGATCCCGGATGAATGGATTGGGCAACGCTTGCTACTGCACTTCGAGGCCGTCGATTGGGAGACGATGGTTTGGGTGAACGGCCAGGCGGCCGGATTCCATCGTGGAGGGTATGATCCCTTCTCCATCGACATAACCGAGTTCCTCTTCGATGAAGGCGACCAGGAACTGACAGTATCGGTGTGGGACCCCACAGACGCCGGCACGCAACCGCGTGGCAAGCAAGTGAGTGAACCGGGAGGCATCTTCTACACGTCTGTAACGGGGATCTGGCAGACTGTGTGGCTCGAACCGGTTCCCCAAGCCGCGATCGGAGGCTTGACGATCACTCCGGATATTGATCTTGGCCGCGCGACGATTGTTGCCGAGGGTGACGGAACACAGCACGGCGACAGGGTGGAGGCGACGGTGTCGGCATCGGGCACTGTCGTAGCGACAGCGAGCGGCGAGGTCGGCTCCCCCATCGAGGTGGACCTGCCGGATTCCCGACGCTGGTCCCCCGACGATCCGTTTCTTTACAATGTTGAGTTGAAGCTGGTCCGCAACAGGGCTGCGGTAGATAGCGTGGAGTCGTACTTCGGCATGAGAAAGATCTTAGTGGACCGGGATGAGGATGGCGTCACTCGGCTCCTGCTAAACGACGAGTTCGTGTTCCAGCTGGGTCCGCTCGATCAGGGCTATTGGCCCGACGGCCTCTATACCGCACCCACCGAAGATGCCATGGTCTATGACCTGGACGTCTTGAAGGCCATGGGGTTCAACATGCTGCGCAAGCATGTGAAGGTGGAGCCGCGCACTTTCTACTCCTGGTGCGACCGCATGGGTATGCTCGTGTGGCAGGACATGCCCAACGCGAACATCCCGCTCGAGTCGCGCGGGTCCGATTCGCCGACGAGTGCAGAGGCAACCGAACAGTTCGAGACCGAACTCGTCAGGGTAATTGAGACTCTCCGCAACCACCCGAGTATCGTGATGTGGGTGCCGTTCAACGAGGGCTGGGGGCAGTACGAGTCCGGCAGGATTGTCGATCTGATCCGGGCGACCGATCCGACGCGATTGGTGAATCATGCGAGTGGTTGGCACGAGCGCGGTGTCGGCGATGTGGTGGATCGTCATCATTATCCCGATCCTCTCCCGCCGGAGCCCGAGCGAAATCGCGCCGCGGTTCAGGGCGAATACGGTGGCCTGGGGTTCAACATACCAGGGCACATGTGGCAAGAAGAGGGTTGGGGCTACGCCCTGTTCTCCGACGAGGAGAGCCTCACGCAGCGCTTCGAGGATTTCCTCGTGACGATCGCCGACGCAGTGGAAAACTCGGGGCTCAGCGCCGCAGTCTACACCCAGACCACCGACATCGAGACCGAGAACAACGGTCTAATGACCTACGACCGTGAGGTCATGAAGATCGACGCCGAGGCAATTGCGTTGGCACGACAAGGCTACCTGCCGCCTAGGGCAAAACGTCGCGCGCCTATCTTCGTGGATCGGACAATGGTTGAGTTTGAGCCGGTCGCACCTGACGTAGCGATTCGTTACACCATAGACGGTACCAGTCCGTCTGCTAGTTCACCGCGCTACGAGCAACCTATCGAGATCTTGGAGTCAGCCGAAGTTAAGGCCAGCACATTTTGGCCGGATGCAACACAAAGCCGCGTAAGCACGTTCGTTTTCACAAAGACCGACGCTTACGCTGCTGAGCCTATCGAGCACGCCGAGACAGGCCTGCGAGTGGAATACTACGAACAGGACGGAAACTGGAGAGATCTGCCTGAATTCGATTCGCTCACACCCGCGAGCACCAGCGTGGCGGCCGGCTTTGATCTCACCGCGGCGCCAAGAGACGAGAACTTCGGCCTGCGGTTCCACGGCTTTCTCGATGTTCAGGAAGACGGCGTGTACGGGTTCCACGTCAGCTCTGACGACGGCAGCCGCCTCTACGTCGCCGGCGAAGAGGTCGTGGAAAACGACGGGATTCACGGCCTGCGGGAAAGGTCGGGATACGTGGCTCTCGCGGCTGGAATGCACTCGATCGAGTTGATCTTCTTCCAGGGACGGGGAGGGGTGGGGTTGGAGCTTCGGTATGACGGCCCGGGGTTTGGGAAACAAGAGGTAGGGCCAGACGTTTTGTTCCACCAGTGAGCACCGAAGACTAGCGTACGTCAATTTGTGAACTTCAACAGTTTCGAGAGCGTATATGTTGGCGTACCTTCATCCCGGGTTTCGATGCAGGTGAACCGAGACAATTACGTCCCCAATATTCTGAACAGGTGAAGAGAGATGAAGGCGAAGACATACGTACGTTCCGTTGTTGGACTGTTCCTTTTTGGATTCCCGTTCGGAATACACGCACAGCGATCTGAAGAACTCACCGCCGAACAACAGCTCCTGCAAGTCATGCACTCCATCGAGAGCCAGGATCTCTATGCGTGGGTGGACACGTTGGCTTCCGACCGGTTCGCTGGACGACTTACCGGTACGGCGGGGTACGATGAAGCCGCCGAATGGGTCATCGAGCATTTCAGAGCGTGGGGATTGGAGCCGGGTGGAGACAACGGATCCTTCTTGCAGAGTTTTCCCAACCCGTACACGCTGATCTTCCCGGGCGGGGATCTGTTTCTACACGCCTCCTTCGGGGATGGTGTGGTAGAGAAGCACTACGAGTATGAGACCGAATATTTTCCGGGCTCCACTTCGGATAGCGGCGAAGTCACCGCCGAAGTCGTCTATGTGGGTTATGGCATAACAGCGCCGGAATTGGGCTACGATGACTATGCCGGCATGGACGTTCGGGGGAAGATCGTTGTCTTCGAGCCCGAAGTCCCGGTTTCTCCGCGGGACGATGCAGACACATTCATGCAATGGCGGCCTTACTCCTTCCACCAGTACAAGCTGGAAAACGCGGCGAGTCACGGTGCGGTTGGCATGATATACGATTACCACATAGTCAATCCGAATAACGCCTTTGTTGAGGACTTCATATATGCGGTCGTCAGCAGAACCGTCGTCGCTGACATATTTGCCGGTACTGGCGAAGACCACGAGGAAACTGTCGAGACGATCCGCGAGGAACTCGAGCCCCGATCGTTCGAAACCGGCAAGGTGTTCACCATAAAGACGAACACCGAGTACCACGCCACCGGCACCGGAGCCAACGTTGTCGGTGTAATACCCGGCTCCGATCCGGCGCTCGCGAACGAACCCATTCTGATCGGCGGGCACCTGGATCACCTGGGGATGAGCCATGAATTGATGCCGGGCGCCAACGACAATGCGTCGGCCGTCTCGGTGGCCATGGCTGTGGCGAAGGCTCTCACGGAGAGCCCGGTGAAACCGGTCAGGCCCATCGTATTCCTGCTTTTCGGTGCTGAGGAGCAGGCGGTAGCTGGTTCGAAGTACTACGTCGAGAATCCGATCTATCCGATCGAAACGACGGCCGGTTTTCTTAACTTGGAGAGCGTGGGCTGCGGAAACGTAATTCGAGCCGCCTCGGCTCTCGACTATCCGGATCTCTGGTCCTACATCGAGAGGGCCAACCAGCAGTACGTCCATCGGGTCATACGCCCAAACGAGAATGCTAACCTGGCCCGCCCGCGTGATGACGCAACCTGGTTTCTGTGGGAGGGGGTTCCTTCAATCACCTTTAGAGTTTCTGGATCGCAAGCGTTCTACCACAACACGCGTGACAACATCGAGACGATCACTCCGGAAATATTGGAAGACTTGGCGCAGCTGGTTTTCATGGCAGTGACCGACCTGGGCGCCCAGGAGGGATTGGACTTAAGGAACTGAGACGCCCAACGCAACGGCAAAACACCACACTCGCACCTACGTGGTGTCAGTCGTCGCTTTCGCCCCGTTCCTCAGTGTAGTGCTCCTCAAGGCAGGGGGGGCATATGCTGTGGGAGAGGTTGTGCTCTGAGTGGGCTCTGATGTAGGCCTCAGGTGTGATCCACTCATCGTTTCCCTCACGTATCCGGTGACAATGGCTGCAAATCGGTAAGATGCCACGGAGTCGCCAGAGTTCTCTTCGCGACGAAACCACTTCTCCGAACAGACTACCCATGACGCCGACCGCGCCTCCGCATAGTATCGACATGGACGCAAAGGTGAGGATGTCGACGAGAACAATTGCGGAAGGAGTTCCGAGGGCGATCGGAATGGGCGCTGCCAAGATGGGTAGCCCAAAGCCGGCCGCGAGTCCGATGCGCCAACCACCCAACCAGCCTACCACCATGACCGTCGCGAGACTAATGCCCAAGAAATGGCCCATGCTCATGAAGTACGCCAGCCCAAAGCTCACGGCCAAGAACAGGACGGCCACTTCGATGGCAGCCAATCGTGCGGCAGGGTTCTGACGTACGCTTAGGAGCAAACGTCCGACGCTGCTATTGACCTCAACCATGTCCCAACCTCCGAGCAATCGTTGTCAGCCATCAGGCTGACATGATGACTATCATCCGCCAGATTGCAGGTTCTGCAAGTAGTTTTCCAACCGGTCCATGCCTTCTGCGATGTTGTCCATGGAGTTCGCGTAGGAAAACCGGATGTATCCCTCGCCGCCATCACCGAAATCGATGCCCGGTGTGACTCCAACATGAGCCTTCTCGAGGATGTCGAAGGCTAGCTTGTAGGAATCCATAGAGATGTGCTTGGCGTTCGCGAACACGTAGAACGCACCGGTTGGCTCAACGGTTATTCCGAACCCGATCTCCTTAAGGCGGCATATCATGAATCGCCGACGTTCATCGTAAATCTTCCGCATCGCCTCTACGTCTTCCCCGGCCTCCCTCAACGCGGCGATTCCAGCCATTTGAACTGTGGCGTTAGGAGAAATGAAGAAATTCTGTTGGATTATCTGAATCGGCCGGATGAATGGCTTCGGTGCTATCAAATATCCCAGCCTCAGCCCAGTCATCGCGTAGAGCTTGGAGAAGCCGTTCAGCACGAACGCGTGATCGGTGAACTCCAGGATTGAGTGCTCTTTTCCCTCGTACACCAAACCGTGGTAGATCTCGTCCGAAACGACATAAGGGCCTAGCTCGGCGATCTTCTTCATGCGGTC
Source organism: Gemmatimonadota bacterium (assembly GCA_039588935.1). Lineage (GTDB taxonomy): Bacteria > Gemmatimonadota > Gemmatimonadetes > Gemmatimonadales > GWC2-71-9 > JBDGYW01. The sequence continues at coordinate 12,980 of JBDGYW010000027.1, forward strand.
TGCAGATAACAGGTTTCCCGTGGGGTTTGATGGGGAGTTGATGAGCACAGCCTTCGTTTTGTCTGTGATCTTCTCTCGAATAGCTTCGGTCGTGTACTGGAAGCCGTCTTCCTCCAGCACAGGCACGTATACGGGCTCACCTTCCACGAATATGATGAAATTCGGATAACAGGCGTAGTGCGGATCTGACACGATTACCTGTTCTCCTCGCTCGAGGAGGACCGAGCACATCGCGAACATCGCCGGCGAAGTTCCGGATGTGATAACTACCTGCTCGGGTTCTACTGTTACGCCGTACCGGTCAGAGTAGTTCTCGCACACAGCTTCTCTGAGATCGATTGTGCCGAGGCTGTGAGTGTAATGTGTGTGACCGTCGTGGAGTGCCTTGCAGGCTGCCTCCTTTACGCACTCGGGTGTGTCGAAATCCGGCTCGCCGACTTCCAAATGGATGACGTTCACTCCCGCCCGTTCCATCTCATGGGCTTTTTCGAGCACGTCCATGACAATGAAGGAAGTCATGCCCGCGAGTCGGTTCGGAAATCGCACCTCAGTGTCGTAATGCGTCATCATGCAAAGACCTCTCAAAATCGAAGACGGGTTCTCCAGCATCCCGGGTCACCACATCGAATTCCACTGTCCGGAAAAAAACGGTGATTGTTGTCGGAATGGCAAGCCGCGCCGCCTTGGGCCGGCGAAGTGGGGTCATCAAGTTGATTCACGCCGTATCGTCCAGCCGGTGGTTCCGTGAGCCGATCGCTGTCTCCAAATCGCGCAACATGCTTGCCCAGCGACCACCGTCGGTGCACTGCTTGTCGTCGGCCACCAGCGCTACGCATTGAGCGGCTACCGCAGATAGCCAGCCGATCAGTGATCTGTAGAGCACCTGGCCGGTGGCGACCGTAGTGTGGTCCTCATACGTGCGGACAGTGCCCACCTTGGCCGCCCACCCGCCCGCCCCGCCTTTCTGGCCACGCAACTGCGCCCAATGCAGTTCCGAGTCAGAGTAGAGACAATCGGTGTTCGTCGGCGCGCCAGGCACATCGCAGAGCGGTGGCAATCCCCACGACAGGCATGTCCAGTGCACGACGCCTTCCACCACATGGTGGGCCAAGCGGATCGGATCTTCGTCCACAGGCACGTCGTCGCGCACCGATGCGAGATACAGCTCCCGGGATGTCCTCAGCAGTGCGGGAAGTCGCCCGGGGTTCGGGGGGACCGCCCGCTCGATCAGAAACCGGGCATCCCTCAATAAGCGTTTTGCTCGGCTCGGCGCTCTGGAGTACCATGCTCCGGCAGTTTTCACGGCGTCGACGGCCCAGCCAAGGCCGAGTTCGAGCAACTGCCGTTGGGTGAGGCGCCGGGCGTTCAGCGCAAACTCAAGCCGATCCTCGAGCGTGAGGCCCACATCGTCGAGATCGAGCGCCATGCGCGCCGAGCTTTCGGTCGCGTGAGGACTGACCCAATCACACGGGTTGGCGATCCGCGCTTCTCCCGCTGTCGTGCGCAGTCCGTCCAGCAACGTCTGGAACTCCTTGAGAGTCGGTCGATAATCGGGGAGCGTCGCCAGGGCTTTGCGGAGCAGCGGCTCGAGTGTGGACGGTCCGTTAAAGGGCTGCCGCCGGCCGCCGCGTAACGCCACCCTGAGTCGCTCGGGATCTGGCGGGTACAGGCCGTCTAGGGGCTCCTCACCGGTGGTGAGCCAATGAAGCAGACACCCGAGCAAGAAGACGTCGCCGGCTTTGCCCGGCTTCTTGCCGGCCAGCGCTTCGGGCGAGAGGAACGGCAGCCGGCCAAATCGGGCGATGTCATCATCGAGAGTGCCGGGGGGTTGTTCAAGCGAGGCGAGGGCAAAAACTCTAGGGGCCAAAGATGCAAGAGTCAGAACGGCGCTATCCAGATCGACATAGATCAACGCCGGTTGGATCCGGCCAAGGAGTGTTCCTCGCTCTCCTTTGAAGTGCAGCGAGTGCAATACCGACACGAGCCCGGAGACAATCGACAGCGCCTGCTCGAGGTCCAGCGGAAGCGGCAGGTTGGTTGCCGGAACGCCGCGGTTGATCTGCTCGACGATGACCGTGCGGCTGTCGCCTGACTCCACGGCGTCGAGCTTGGCCAGGTGATCCACGTACTTGTTCCACTCCAGCCGTTCCTCGAGTTCATGATCGCTCAGAGTCGTGGGCCGTGCCTCGGTGATGAGGAACCGAGCGCCACTTCCCCCTTCTCGAGTTGCCACCAAGCGGCCGGGACCCAAGTCGCCGATCACGACGTAGGATTGTTGCCCGACACGATACTCTCGAACGTCATCCATCGTGTTCTCCGATTACGGATCGCGGCTCGCCTCCGCCATCAACACCGCGATCGCGGTCAGGGAAAGGTCACGATAACCGAATCGCTAGAAACCTCCGTTGTCGGTAGTAAACCAGGGAACGTCTCCCACGTACTCGTTCCGGGCTCTCCCACGTGCACTGTGTACGCCCCATCGCCGAACACCATCGGCGTGAAGCTGGTGCCGTTGATACGCAGTGTGTAGACGATTTCGCCCGAACTCTCGTCTACCACCTGCACGACCGGGTTCTCCATACCTGACGCTTCGAGCGTGGGCAGGTAGCCCGCAGGCGTACGCCCGTAGTTGTCCTGTTGTTGGAAGGTCACAGGCCACCCTGCGTAGGGAGTGTCTCCAGCTGTTGGATCGGCCCATCGTGGCCACGCGGCCAAACTCACCGTCCGCGTGTTCCGATCGAAACGTGCTACACCATATCCCGGCGCCCGGTCGTGCAGTGCCGCCGGTTCCCTGCCGTACTGGTGTGGGTTGGAAACGGCGTGGACCGTGATCTTGTTGCCGAATCCGTCCTCGAACTCGCCTGTGTAGCGCGGGGCATCCTGATGGCGGTTAGCGCCTTCAACAGGAGGGAACCACCGTCGCGGCCAAAAGTTCGCAACCGATGGGACGCACAACGCGTATCCCGCGTCTCCCCACTCGTCCACACCGTATTGAACAGTGCTGCCCAGATGCTGATCGCCCGAGAGGTGAACCGCAAAGCCCCTTCGCATCGCCTCGAGTGCATTGTTGCGCCCTGTTTGCGGCCAACCGTTTGAGTCCATGTCGGACACCTTACGATCGTCCTCGACGTATTCCCCCGCAGGCAGGATCGGTAGAGACGGGATGACTGATCCGTTAAGCGCTGTGTCCGGGATCGTCGCGACGTTGGCGAACAACGTTTGGGACAGCAGCACCTTCATCCATGCGCCGCCGCTCCAGTCGCTCGACCAATGGTTCAAGAAGTCGAGTTGTCTTTCACCGAGTAGAGTCGCTCCACGCGAGTCGGCCTGTGTCGTCGCGTTGAAATTTCGGTTCCTGGGCCAGCCGTTCCAGATATCTCCAGATGGCAGCAATCCCGCTGGCGCAGACTTGAACTTTCGGTCTTCGACCACGGCAAAGCTCACGCCACCGTACAGGATGTCTGTGTAGTACACACCGATGCCTTGCTCGACTGGAGTGGCATCAAATGGATCGGGCAGGTGGCTCGTCATCGTGCGCTGGACCATATTGACCCAATCAGGGGGCAGCTTGTAGCCGCCTTCATCCTGGGCCGCCGCTCCCGTGAGGCCAGGCGGTGTCGCCTTTCCACCTGCGCCCCAGATATTGCCGTGGAAAACGTCGTGATCGTCAGGGATCGCGACGCTGGGAATCTCGGCCGTCAGCCCTCCGAATGCCCAATACCAGAGGTACCACTTGTACAGGTAATCCTCGTATGGCTGGTCGAAATCCGCGGCCGTGGGACTCGCGCCTTCGTACACCTGGTCACCACTGAAGAAGAGAAAGTCAGGTGAGTGGGCAGTAACGTGCCGCACGATATCATTATGCGGGAACCACACCCCCCAGTCCCAGGGAAACTGGCCGCGGTCCACGCCGCGTGCGACATTGTGGTTACCCGTGAACGCCGCCACGACAATTTCGTCCTTGTCTATCGGGTCCTTTCTTATTGTCCCGTAGTAGTAGTGCTGCACGTAGGCCCCGCCTGCCGAGCGCCTATACGAGACCCGGAACCGGTGACCTTGGGTGGCGTCCCAATCCTCGACCCTGAACGTGGCGGTGAAAGCGGGCTCAACGACCTCACTGGTAGCGACGGTATTCCAGTCACTCCCCTCGGCTATCTGTAGCTCGGTCAGCCGGCCGTCGCTTTCACCGAGTGGCATAAACTGCGCGGTGAGTTTCAGTGTGCCTCTGCTCAGTGTATGCTGGCTTCCGATCACCGGGCCCAGCAAACGATCGTTGAACGCCTCCAACTTGCTTCCATCCATCTGCCAGGACGCGAACCAGAAACGTGCCCCGTCAGCTGAAGCCGAGTGGGATACGAGAGCGAGGTTCCCGATCAATCGGGCCGCGCTAACATCGGGTACGGATAATGAAATACTGTCTGTTGATTGCCCTGGCGTGAAAGCGACGATGTCCAAGACATAAACATCTCCGCTCCGGTGGGCCTCCAAGATGAGCGCGACATTCTCGGTGGACGACAGAGCTCGCTCGCTAGACGCGATAAGGCCTTCCTCTTCCTCGAAGTCACGTAAGAACAGGGATCCGCGCGTGTCCACTCCGGCGTATAACCCTCCCGACGGTCCGTGGCTGTGGTGGATGAGCGCGGCGGCCCGATAGTCCAGGTCTGCGCCCGCTCCCAGCAAAAATCCTGCACTGCTCACGGTGCTGTCGTCGGAGACGGTCCTCACCTTACCAAACTGCGCCGAGATCTCGAAGTCCCCCTCGGAAGCTCCCAGCCGCCTAGTTAGCAGGTGCACGGTTCGCATCGGGCGCGACTCCAAACAAACCAATCGTTCGTTGATGACGGCCCAATCCTGTAGCCGGTTTGCCCAGAAGTTCGGGCCAACCCAACGGCGGTCGGGGCTAGTGTGCCAGCGGCTCTGGAACATGACAGACTGCTCGCGGTTGCAACTAGTTCGGAAAACCAGGACTGCGACAATGATGATTGGTAACGCGATATACCGCTTAAGGACTGCGAATTTCATTGCTACTCACCCCTAACCAACGGAAACAGTTCCGACGGTGTCCGCCCGTTGACCATAATGTCTTCAATTCGAGCCACGACATCCGGATTGTCGACCGCCACGTCATCTTGCTCGCCTATGTCTGTTGCCAAGTCATACAGCTCGATGGGCTCGTTCACTCCGTGCCGCTGCGCCTTCCAGTTGCCCATGCGCACCGCCTGCCTGCCGTGGTATTCCCAATACAGATGATCGTGACGTTGTTGTTCTCTTGGTGTGCCGAGCAAAGTTGGTAGCAGTGAAAGTCCGTCGGTGTCGCTCGGAGGTTGTCTTCCCACGAGCCCCGCAAACGTCGGCAGGAAATCCCAGAATCCTGATTGATGATCCGATACCGTTCCAGGCTCTATGTGCCCCGGCCAGCGCGCAATCATCGGGACACGGATGCCACCCTCGTATAGTTCGGTTTTGAGGCCGCGGAACTCGCCGGCGCTGTTGAAGAACTCGGAGTCGGTGCCTCCGTTGAACGTCGGTCCGTTGTCGCTCGTGAAGAACACGATCGTGTTGTCGTCGAGACCAAGTTCGTCGAGTAGAGCCATAACTCGGCCGATCTCACTGTCCATCCGCGTGATCATGGCCGCATACCCGGCTCTCGGCGTCTGGTGAGGTAGATATCCTCTCTCACCTCGGTAAGGGGTTTCTTCGAATTCGCCGCCGTACTCGGCAACAGATTCTTCCGGGACCTGGATCGACACGTGTGGCACCGGGAACGGCAAGTAGAGGAAGAATGGATTGTCGACGTTGTCGCGGATGAATCCGAGTGCCTCCTCGACCATCAAGTCTTGGGAATACTGCTCTCCGGAATACGGCTCATACGATGTTGGATCGTTTGGATCCGCATCGTCCGGCAGACGCTGATGCGGGTAGAAGTACTCGTTCCCTTCGAGAATGTCCTTCTCTCTGTTGCGCCATAGGTGCGTGGGGTAGTAGTTGTGAGCCACGCGCTGGCAAAGGTAGCCGTACCAGTGGTCGAATCCCTGGCTGTTCGGCTCGCCTGTACTGCCGGGCCCGCCCAGCCCCCATTTGCCCATCGCTCCGGTTTTATATCCGGCCTGTTGCAGCATCGTCCCGATCGTGAACGTGTTGGGCAGCAGCGGACGTTGCCCCTCCAAAGCCGGATCGTGCCACACGTCTCCGCGTTCATCCATCTCGTCGTTGTCGCGGATGTACGAGTGACCGGTGTGTTTGCCAGTGAGCAGAACGCACCGTGATGGCGCACACACCGGGCTACCCGAGTAGTGCTGAGTGAAACGCATGCCCTCGGCCGCAAGCCGGTCGATGTTGGGGGGGCGCTCGGACCGGCTGCAGCCTTCGAGACCTGGCAACGCCAAGGCAGTCGCGCCGATGCCAACGGTTTTCACAAAGTCTCTACGATCGAGAAAATCGCTCATTTGTGCTCCGGGGTCGGTGAGGTGTGAGGGAAGCTATCGGAGAGGTCGGGTGTTGCGCCATTGTGCCCCACGCGAACCTACCGGCGGAAAACCATCCCCACCACTTCAGTGTCGTAGTCTGTATATGTACTGAGAGTGCCCCGCAGCCACAGCACTACCGTGCCTCCCGGCCAACTCGGCACGATTGGCCGCAGGTTGTCGGCGGACGAATTCTCCGTAAGGGGAGTCCACTCCCAGGTTGCCCCACCGTCTGTCGTTCTGCCCCGGTAGATCTCGTAATGGCGTCTGCCGTCGGCCGAGCTGACTAGCGGCTCACCGGTCGTAGGATGAGCATCGGTCGAAATGAGCACGACATCGGGATCATCGGGATCGAGCACGATCAGACCGGTGTAGTCG
>JBDGYW010000028.1:0-19446 GCA_039588935.1 Gemmatimonadota bacterium
GGTGCTCTCAACGGGCAGTGGGTAATACTCGGAGCTCACTACGACCACGTTGGCTTCACACAGGTGACGCCGGACTCGATCGTCATCTACAACGGAGCTGATGACAACGCATCCGGGACCGCGCTCCTGTTGGAGATAGCAAGGCACCTGGGGCACTACTTCACGCACGGCGTCGCGCGAAATCTCGACCGCCGGTCTCTGATGTTCCAGGCCTACGGAGCTGAGGAGGCTGGCCTGCGCGGATCTTGGCACTTCGTGAACAACCCAACGGTGCCGCTGGATAGCATTACCGCCATGGTGAACCTGGATATGGTCGGGCGCATGCGGGCAAACACCGTGACTGCGCACGGCGCGTCTTCGTCCCCACTGTGGGAATCGCTGCTCACCGAGCGGAACGAAGACAATCTGGACCTGGTCTTCCCGCCGACCATGTCAGGTAGGAGCGATCACTATCCGTTCTATGAGGAGGGGAAACCGGCCCTGTTCCTGTATACCGGGACCCATGCGCAGTACCATCAACCCGACGACGACGTCTTCCTGATCAATACCGACGGGATGGTAATGATCGGGGATCTCACAATCGCGGTGCTCCTCGATCTGTTGGTGCGGCCCGAGCCTCCGACATTCGTGAGATAGTACTGCCGGCTAACATCTTCAAACCGGTGGCTGTCAATGGGGTATGGGAATCCAGGCGCTATTCCGGATGCCGCGGGTGATTCCATGGCTTTGCCTCCCGACACTGATTGCGTTGCCGGAAGAAGTCCGAGAACCCCGAGTCGCTTTCGGTCGAGGACTGAGGCGTCGTCCATAGGAGATATCCATGACCTCATCCAGCAAAGATTACTTCGATCAGATCGGTGGCGGTTGGGACCAGATGCAGCAAAGGTTCTTCTCTGAGTCCGTAAGGGAAAAGGCCTACGCCGTCGCGGGTGTGAGGCCGGGTGAAAGCGCCGCCGATATCGGGGCGGGGACTGGCTTCATTACCGAAGGTCTGTTGGCCAGGGGGCTTTCTGTCGTATCCGTCGACCAGTCGGCGCCCATGCTCGATGCGTTGCGAGAGAAGTTCCATTCGGAGGATGTTGAGTGTCAGGTTGGAACCGCTGAGGCCCTGCCAATTCAGACCGGGTGCCTGGACCACGTTTTCGCCAACATGTATCTCCACCATGTGGCCGATCCACCGAACGCGATTGTGGAAATGGCCAGGATCTTGAAAGCCGGTGGGAAACTTGTCATCACCGATCTCGACACGCACGAGTTCGAGTTCTTGCGGACCGAGCAACACGATCGTTGGATGGGTTTTGCTAGATCGGACGTGGAACGGTGGTTTCTCGATGCCGGTTTGACGGATGTGACAGTGGATTGCGTGGGACAGAGTTGTTGCACGACATCGGATGAAGGAGACGATGTAGCCATCAGCATTTTCGTTGCATCTGGGTGTCTGCCCGGCTGATTCGGCACTCGTAACGCGACTGTTCGCTCATTCGCATCGATCATACGAGCAGGATCTTCGATTCATTTCTGTGGATCTCTGGGGACGCCCGTTTTGCACATTCCCACAAGCTGTGGAAGACCACCTAACAAGCCACTCCAAGAGCCCGAATACCGTTCCACACAACGTGCACAACTGGCACGCTGGCCGAACAAAAATCGGCGCTTGCAGCGCTCTTGCAAGAGCTTAGTTTGATTGCCTTGGCGGGGCAGCGCCCAGTGTCATTTTCCCTCCCAAATCGACGACACTGACCGCTCCCAGTGGCTTTTACGGTGGCGGCTGATGGACGACTACAGCGAGAGGGGCAGAGCCAAACTCGAAATGCAGGCGGGCGAGACGCTGGACTTCATCCGCTGCCCGCTCGATAGCGCCGCCATGCTCGTTACGCGGTCTGTCGCCGGTCGGTATGAGCGAGGCAAGACGTCGTATCGCGATTTCGATGGACTTCCGCGCGGCTCCGAATGGACTGTGGCCAGCGTTTTCTTGGAATGCTCTGCCTGTCGCCGGCGCGCCGAAGACATTACGGTGAACGCCGCGTTACCGGAGGCCGTGGTTCAACGCCATTAGCGTCTAGGTGGTAGGAAGCAATGTGGCACATGCACTGACTCCCGCCTCTCTCGCTTCTGCAACACTGCGCCCCCCCGATTATCATCCTCCTGTGCCAAACACAGGCTTTAGCTCCCTCCCGCCGCACATCCGCGGCGTCACTCTCGCCGTTGCGGCGAGTGCGGCATTCGCGTCGATGCATGTGACCGTTCGATATCTGACCTCTGACATTCACCCCTTTGAGGTAGCCTTCTTCCGGAACATACTTGGTTGTCTCATTCTTACCCCCTGGCTGTTGAGCCTTGAACGTGGAACACTGGCAACGAAGAGAATCGGGCTGCATGTGGTCCGGGCTGTGTTCAATTCGATTGCCATGCTTGCCTGGTACGTCGCACTCAGTCTTCTGCCGGTTGCGGACGCGGTCTCGCTCACCCTCGTTGGGCCGGTGTTCGTTGCACTCGGAGCGATGTGGTTCCTCGGCGAATCGGTGACCCGTCGGCGGTGGCTGGGGATTCTCATTGCTACCGCTGGCGCTATGGTGATCATACGGCCTGGGTTTGAATCGGTGGGGATCGGCACCGCTCTCGTGCTCGTATCGACGGCGACCGTATCGGTGTCCAGGCTGGTTGCCAAGAGCTTGTCACGGACTGACCGCACGCCTACGATCGTCGGCTATCTCTCTCTCTTGATGACGCCGATGACTTTGATCCCCGCATTGTCTGTCTGGACATGGCCGACCCTCGAGCAGTTCGGTTTGTTGGCGCTGGTCGGCGGTTTGGGAACAGTCGCTCATATTCTCTACATCCGAGCATACAAAGCCGCGGATGTGAGTCGAGTGGAACCGGCGATGTTCATGCGCGTGGTCTGGGCAGCCCTGATCGGGTTGGTGGTATTCGCCGAGTTCCCGGACATCTGGACCTGGGTCGGCGCCGCAATCGTTGTGTCAGGAACTACCTACATTGCCAGGAAGGAACCGGTGCGGAGCCAGCATGCAGGGGAAAGCTTGCCATAAGAGCTGAATGTCCAATGTGCAACAAGGAATATCCGATGTCCAAGTGTGTGTCACTTCAATATTGGACATTCCTTGTTGAGTTTTCAGACTTCTCCTATGGCCGGTACTCCACCAACGTCAACTCAATAACCATGTCGTCATCGTGCATCGACGTTTGGATCGGCAAGGCGACATCTGGGGCAAGGCATGATTGGGTGCGCACCGCGCCGTTTTCGCGGAACACCAGGAGCATGCCACTCTGACCCGCTGCCTGGCATTGGCTCTCGACTCTAGCCTCCATTGTCTCACCGTCCTGAGAAGAACTCCACCCGTCACCGAGCGTGAGCTGCCGGCCCTGAATTGCCATCCACGACATCGGATTGAATAGCATCAACCCCACCGGTCCCATAGTCATGAACTGAGGGTAGCCCATCATCATGCCCTGTGTGCCGGTTCCCGTCGTCACGGTCGACGAATACGAGTCGTCGCCAAGCTGTCCGCTCACCTGCATCCGCACCTGGCCGGGCCCCGCTGGTTCCAGGTCGAGCTGGTAGAAACCGGACTCGGTGATGCCATCCTCCGTCTGACGCACGTCGTACCTGAAGTGCTCTGTGCCGTTGAACTGGTATGGAGCCCACGCGAAGGGGGCGACGACAGGTGTTTCCTGGGCGGCAGCAACCTGGGTGAATACGAGTGACAGAAAGCTCATGCCGAGCGCGCACACGCCAATAGCGGAATGTCTAAACATGGCACTGCTCCAACGGTTCTGGGGAACGGATAGAGAGGGATTGCAGGACTGTACGGGTTGCTGGAGTCTATGTCAACGGATCGCGGCACACGCTGGTCACTTTCCGGCGCGCCTTGTAGCTTTTTCACGGACCACGCTACGGCCTATACCCGAACTCGGCAGGAAGAAGCGAAGATGAGATTCTCGGTTCCAGCATTTTGCCTTGCAGTGCTGTTGTTGTCCTTGTCCCCAACCCGGGTGCTTGCCCAAGAAGTCTATCGACCGGTACGCACGGAAACGAAGCCCGTTATCGACGGAGTTCTGGACGACCCGGTGTGGCGCAACGCGGCGCCGATCGACGGTTTCAAGACCTATACGCCCGACTACGGGGCTGACTTGGTCGGAGACACTCGAGTTCAGGTAGCCTACGACGGTGAGAACATCTACTTCGCCTTTCGCTGCTACGATCCGGAGCCTGATGGCATCAAGGCGTCCGTCACGAGCAGGGACAACATCCGACCTGACGACTGGATCGCCGTCAACCTGGATTCTTTCAACGACCAGCAATCGCTCTACGTGCTGTACGTCAACCCTGCCGGGATTCAGGGAGACACTCGCTACGCAGGCGGGCATGAGGACCACGATTTCGATTTTGTGTGGTACTCCGAGGGTAACATAGACGAGGAAGGGTACACCATAGAGATCAGGCTACCGCTGAGCAGCTTTCGGTACGCCGACGGCGATTCGGTGTATATGGGTGTGATCTTCGAACGCAGTGTGAGTCGGCGCCGCGAAGAGGCGACCTACCCACCGTTGGATCCGGCGCAGGGTAATAACTGGCTGACGCAGACGATGCCGATGGTGTTCAACGACCTGCGAAGCCAGACTCTGCTCGAGTTGCTTCCGGCAGCCACGTATGCCTATTCGCAGGACCATGAATCCGGTGCCGTCGCAACCACGAAGGACGAACCGGAGGTGAGTCTCACGGCGAAATACGGCCTCACCTCAGAGCTGGTGCTCGACGGAACGCTGAATCCCGATTTCAGTCAGGTCGAAGCGGATGCCGGGCAGGTGGACGTAAACCTGCGATATGATCTCTTCTTTCCTGAGAAGCGGCCGTTCTTCCTCGAAGGCCGAGCACATTTCGGACTGGGCGCCACAGGAACGTCAGATTTGGATCCGATTCGGTCCATCGTCCACACGAGGAAGATCGTGGATCCGATTGCCGGAATCAGGCTAACTGGCAAGCTGTCTGAGAACGATATTGTGGCCGCGACTTACGCCGCCGATGAGTTGCCAAGTTTCGGCCCCGCTCAAAGCACCGAATACGCGCACGTGCCAATTGTCCGCTACAAGCGGGTTCTGGATGAGGACGCATACGTCGGTGGTATTTACACAGCTCGTGGGTTCGCCGACCATCTCAACGTCGCCGGTGGTATCGACGGCATGCTGAGGCTTTCGGAGTCCAGCACGTTTGGGTATCACGGGCTGATGTCTTACACTCGAGAGGACATGGAGACCGACGACATCAGCGGTCACGCTGTCGGGATTTCATACACTCACCTTTCTCGAAACATCGACTACGGCTTCGCTGCGAAAGATATCGCCGAGGATTTTGAAGCCGAGACCGGCTTCATAACGCGTACCGGACTGATGCTGTTCAGCGGTGTAGTGCGGCCCAAGTTCTATCCGAATTCGAGTTTGCTGCAACGCATCGACGTCGAACTCTTCTCCGCTCAGAGTAGAGACGCGATCTATGATATGTGGGAGACGAGAAATTCCATCATGCTGCGGCATTTGCTCTTCAACAGAATGACCGTTACGGCGATGTACGGCTACGCAACCGAGGTCTTCTTTGGAGAGAGATTCCAAACTGGGAGTTTCTCGGTCGCAACCGGTGGGCGGGTTTCCAACCAACTTTCCTTGAGTGCGCGTTACAGGCAGGCCAACACCATCTACTACTCTGCGGAGCCCTATCAGGGCACCAGTGATGTGCTGACTTTCGGTGCTACGGCTCAGCCCACCGACAACTTACAGGCCACAACCAGCTACGTCCGCGTCGATTTTCATGGGGAGAGCAATTCCACCAACGACTATGTGTATGTGATCTACCGCGGCAGATTGACCTATCAATTGAGCAGGTATCTGTTCTTCCGCGGTATCGTAGAATACAACGACTTCCGCGATGACCTGCTTACAGATTTCCTGGCCTCGTTCACATACATACCGGGTACCGTCTTCCACATAGGTTACGGTTCTTTGTTTGACAAGACTCGCTGGGAGACCGATCGGTATGTCGCGAGCGATCGGTTTCTGCAGATGAGGAGACAACTGTTCATCAAGGGATCGTATTTGTGGCGAATGTGAGTCATTGAATCCTCTCCTCCTCATCCGGCGTAGGGAGCCGCAACGATCTCCCTCGACTATCTGAGGAGCAATCTTCCCTCTCACGCGCAAGGGCGGTCGTGCACAGCTCGTATTCGGTTTGGTGATTGGCGTGGGTGTGGCCGCGGTGCTCGCTCCTGCAATGAGCGAGATGCTTTTCGACGCGGAAACCTGGGATTGGACTGCCTACGCCGTGGTGGCTGCTTGTTTATGCGCTACTGGTATTGCCGCGTCGTTGATTCCGGCGGCCCGGGCAACCAACGTGGATCCAATGGAAACTTTGCGTTACGAGTAGGTGGTGAGTGGGGTGTAGGCGGCCCGTGCCGCGTGTGCCGCCCATGCCGATTCACTGTTGCTCGCCGTTTCCGTCTTTCGGTCGAGTGAGCAGTCTCTCGTGAAAATCCAGTCGCTCCTGTAGCTCCCCGATATCCTCGCGAAGCGCTCGGGTTTGTTCGTACATCGAGTCCATCGCGTCGGCCAGTCGCTCGATCTCCTCTGCGCTCTTGGGCTGCTCCAGCATCTTGGACTTGTACTGGTACCGCATCTTCATGCCGATGAGCACAAGGCTGCCGATGCTCAGCATGCCGAATACGGCCATGATGGGTTCAATGATGTTGGGATCCATGACTCCCCTGAGCTGAGGTTGCGGGTTGAAACTTACTACGAAGGTTGGAGGACTGGGGATTCAGGGTTGGGCACCAAAGAGCAGAGAGTGAAACCGGACGTCTCGTGCGCCAGTATTATATGATCAGTAGGAGGAAACGGAACGGGTTGCTTGACACCCGGGTGCGTCCCAGCGCGTATTGAGTATTGGAACCATACCGGAGCATCTCTTGAAGACATTGGTGAAACTCGTATTGCTGGTCGTGGTGGTGATGATTGCGTTGCCCCTGTTGAAATACCGCACGATCAAACCCTGCAGCATGCTCAAGAAGGAACGCATCGAGCAAATTCGGGACGGAATCGAATCTGTTGGCGAAGATGCACAGGAAGCGGTGGCGGAGCACAGTGAGCGGGCCGAACGCATCTTGGACGATGTGAGCGAGGCCCTGGAGGGTATGGCTGATGGCTTGGCCGAACGAGTTGCTGAACTCGAGGTCGATGAGATGTCGACGCGTCAATGCGTTGCCGAACTCTGGAAGATGCGGAAGAAGGACTGAGCAGCTTCCCTTTCCCACCCCCTGCCGTGCACCGTATACTTGAGTTGACACCAACTCTCGAGAAACGGCATGCTTTCACTGACAGACAAATGGAAGGCGACCTACCCCGGTGCCGGCGTTGGCATCTTGAAGATGGGTGGCGTGGCCAATCCCGAATCCAGTAGTGACCTCGACGAGCATACCAGCCAAATAGAGCAGGACTTACGAACCCGGTACTCCGGGGCCGATCGAGCGACCATCAAGACGATTCCTTCGGTCCAGGCGTACAACGCATTCTACAAGCGCTTCAAGAAGACCTATCACGTGCAGCTACAGCTGGAATCGGTCATCCTGAAGAACCGGCCGATTCCCGGAATGCGTGCGCTCGTGAAGGCGATGGTCACCTCGGAACTCAAGAACCAGCTGTTGACCGCCGGTCATGACGTCGAGATGCTGGAAGGCTCACTCACGGCTGATGTCGCTTCCGGTGAGGAGACCTACACACGCTATGGCGGCCAGGAACAGCAGCTGAAACAAGGTGACATGTTCATCGCCGACAGCACGGAAATCATATCGAGCGTTATTTACGGACCGGACGCACGTACGAGCATCAGAGAAGACACTGGGCACGTGTGTTTCACCGTTTACGCCGTGCAGGGCATTGCGGCGACCACGGTAAAGAGCCACCTGGAAGATATCCGCGACGGCGTGTTGCTGGTCTCGCCGCACGCGGAGGTGGAGTTGTTGGAAGTGTGTATGTGAGTGGAGAGTGGTGAGTATAGAGTCGAGGCTCCATGAAGAAGCTCTTTATCTTCCTGACTTTCGCGCTGGCTTCGCTGGTCACAGCCTGCAGCCAGCAATCCGATATCACGTTCTTTGTACTCGTGAAGTCGTCGAACTACGCGCAAGACAGCACCGGGCAACTCACGCTGTTGAACTACCACTTCTTCTCTGAGATTTTTCTCACTGACAGTGGCAACGTCGAAACGGCGCATCTGACTCCTCTTTACCGCCCAGCTGAGCCGATGGCGTATGTCGACAGGGGGCATAACTACTACGTCGAGGGTGGGCACTTCGACACTCTCGACGAATTGGACGCGACCTATCCGAACGGTGTGTTCACGTTCGACATAACGACACCAACCGTAGACATCGATGGCGCAACACTTTGGCTTGCAGGTCCGGATGGACGCACGGACATCCCTCGGCCAATCACAATTTCATTCTACCAAGCGGGCGAGCCCGTGAACCCGACACAGATACATCCCGAGCACGATCTCGTGATCAGATGGAGTGACTACTCCAACGGCCGCGACGATCCGAACGGCATTGTCGACGACATGATATTTGTGGTGGTGGCGGACTGTTTCGGTGAGAGGATCTTTCACACGGGCCTGCCCTTCGAGGGCGAGTATATGCGCCACGAAACGAGGGAGGTGACTGTCAGCTCTAGCTCGCTCGAGGCGGGACAGCCGTATTCAGCGTTTGTTGAGTTCCCTCATGTGGTGGACAGCAGAGTTGTTCAAGGGGTACCGGCGTTTACCTCGTATGCGACAGCCACATACGTGGATCTGCTCACAACCGGCGAGAACATGGGTGCCGCGTGTCCGGAAAAGTCACCTCCGATGGATACCGGGCAGACGGATCGGATGCAATCCGGTCGGTGAGTGGTCGAAGATCCAACATCCAACAAGGAACGTTCAAGGTCCAATGACAGGTACGATCAGCTTCGCTTGAAGGCTGGACGCTGCGCGTTGGATGTCCGTTAGTTCGACCTGTTGCTGTCACGCAGCAGATACCAAGCTAATACTCCACAGAGTACGGCATTGGTTGCAGCGAGGACGGTCGTCGCGTTTACCCATTCGGGAAGGGTCAATCGACTCTTGCCATCCGCGGGTGGCGATGAAAGTGCCGCGACATCGGGGAACTGAGCTATGTTTTGCCAGTTTCTGGGCTCGGCGGTAACTCCGGGCTCGGAATCGGCCAACTCATCCGGAGTGAAACTGAAACCTCGGTCTGCCGCGAGTTCGACCAGGGCTTGTTGCAGCTCTTCATCGTCGCCAACACACTCCAGAAATGCCGCAACGCTCATCCTAGCCATTTCTCCGCCCCTCGTGAGAACATGATACAAAGGTGACAGGCGAAATATAACGACGAGGTTGGCGAACCTACGTACCACTCACCACTCACGACTCCTTACCTCACCCCGGCCCTTTCTAGATTCTCTCGGGCGATCTCCAGGTCAAGCCGTACGTCTGGTTGGTTCGGCGCTGCCGCCAGAGACCGTTCGTAGTACTCGACGGCGCTTCTGAAGTCACCCAACGCGTTGTACGTCCAAGCGATGCTGTGCGACACTCCCGGGTGGTCAGGTAGCACCTCGAGCGCCTTCCGGTACAGTACAATTGCACGCTGATAGTCGCGCTGCTCCAACATCCAGTCGCCAAAGACCTGCATTGCGGTCACCCATCGGGCTCGCACGGCGTGGTCCTCATTGCCTAGCGCTATCAGCTCGTCGGCGAGGAAGGCTCGGACTTGGGCGTCGTTGCCGCGTGCAAGGTGCAGTGCAGCCAGCGCCACCGAACGCACGTCCACATCCTGGTTCTGTGCCAACCCCTTCAATGACTCAACGATGGCCGGTTCGACGGACCGCATATCAGGTTCCAGGAAGGACTTCACGAATCTTCCCAGGGCAGTCACCTGAGCGATTGGATGCTCAACAGTTGGGTCGAGCAGGTAGTCTGCCGCCGTCTCGCGGTTGGTTAACTCGTCGATGCGAGCAACCCCTTCAATGATGCTCTTGCGGGGTTTGAGTTCACCATACCACTCGTTTGTTATCCGCTCCAGAGCCTGGATCGTACTGTCCGCGTGACACAAAGCCTGCGCACACGCGTTTACGATTCCCATGCGGTCATCGGTGCCGGGGCGGGGAATCGGGATCGTATGATCCGATCTGGCGAACTTGAGCTGGTTTCCCAAACCTGGATGCTGCAGGTAGGGCATGTGGCAATCGATGCAGAGGCTGCCCTCCGTTCCAGGCTCGTGAAATGTGTGCAGCTCCGGCTGTTCGGCTTTGCTCGGATGGCAGTCGGTGCACTGCTCGTCGGCGAACCTGTCCGCGAGTGTGCGGCCCCATATGTCCCTATAATCCTGCGAGTGGGGATCGTGGCAGTCCACGCAGGTCATTGATCCGTTCAGGTAACAATCGCTGTACACGTGGTTCTGCTGATAGGCAAAGGTTCTTATTCGACCGTCCGGGTGGAACGGCGAGTCACCGACCAGCCACGACTTGAGCGAATAGTGAGAGCCGAGCGGTTTTCCAGGGAGATAACCCGAGGCCACAACGCTCTTCAGCGCATGGCAACGGAAGCAGACGTTCAGTGAACCGTCCTTGTCCAACCCGCTGAGCACGTCCACGCCGAGATCTGCCGAGTAGACGTCCAGCAACTCGGCGTCGGCAAGCTCGACGTGGCGTCTGCCCGGACCGTGACACGACTCGCAGTTGATGCCTAGGCTCAGAATCTGTGTGTTGTATCGGTCTTCCTCTGGATCGTAGGTGAGCAGGATCTGGCTTCCGTGGCATTCCTGGCAGGTGTCGTTTCTTCTTTCAGTGCCGAGTATTCGGTTGGGTGGCCAATCCATGCAATCGGACAGCCGCAGCGATTCTGTGATTGGCACCCAGTAATCCATGCCGCGCGTATTGCAGAACCAGAGTGCCTCGTGGCGAATGAAGTCGAACGGAAGGAAACGCACGGTTCCATCTTCAAACTCCGCGACAAACCCCTGAGTGCCGCCGCCCACCATGTGACCGCCGCCGATTACTCCGGACACCTCGATTACGATTGGCTCGTTCCGGCCCTGCTCGATCGTAAAGATGTAGTCGTCGTCTTCGGTGATTGACGGAGTCACCACTGCGTCGAAGAACCGCATCGGCCTGCCGTCGAACGGGGCAATCACAACGTCGGGGCTAGGTGAACCGCCAGCGCGTCCATGTGTCGACCCGAGCCACGCGTCGTACTGAACCTCATGGCACTCCTCGCACGCTTCCGAACCGGTGAAATCGTCAAAAACTGGCCCCGACGTAGACGCGGAAAACATGTTCGGTTCCGGAAACTCGATACTGCTTGACGTTGCACGCCGAGTAGAGATCGCGTATGCCACCACTGCGAATCCAGCTACGACAGGCACTATCAGCCACGGTAGGATGGCCTTGCGTTTCGTTGATTGATCTGACTGCGGTGGTTTTGGCGTGCTCTTAGGGCCTGGCGACGCGGGGGCGGCGGAGCGTTGCTGCGGGCGCCTATTCTTCTGCGACTTTGGTTTGTGTTTCCTCTTACGCGCCATCAATTGCTCTCTGCCGTGGCCAAGCTACTGCTGTCCCTCTGCAACCAATCGAGGCCCGGGTCATCATACCGCTGACTCCCACCGCCACTCCCACCGCTCCTCCATCAAAACGCCCAATCAGCAATGACCTTGGCACACACCTGGATGGCACGGATATAGTCATCTGCGTCCACCCACTCGTCGAATCGTCCGGCCTGCGTGAAATCACCCGCCAACGGACCTAGACCGACCGACGGTATTCCCCGAAACAGCATCGGGTTCCTGATGTCGCTAGCCGAGTGCAGTGGATTGATCACGGGAGCCACGCCGGTAACGAGCAGAACGGCGTCGTGCACAGTCTGGTACAAGGGGTGTTCCGATGGGACCTCCACTCCCTGTGTGCCGAAGAGCCACTCGATGTTCGGCGGATTTTCGACGAGCCAGGGGTCACCTTGCGCAGCCCGCGACAGGGCCGTTGTAATCTCCTCCTGGACCGCGTCGAGCTGCTCGTTAGGAGGAAAGGTGATCGAAACTCCGATCACACATTCGGTCGGTACCTGAGTGAAGCTGCCTTCTTCACCGCAGGTCATGTTGCTTACCAAGAGGTTGGTCGAACGTCCAACAGCCTCGTTCAGTGTCTCGTGGAACACCCGCCCGGCCCGTTCCCTGTCGAGTTGCTTCAGCGCCTCGAGCACTACAGATGCCTTGTCTACCGCACTGATCGACACATGTGCAAATGCCGTCTGGCCCGGCTCTCTTGTGTCGGGAGGTCGGCCGAGCACAGTTACCCGAAACTGCAACATCCCTGATGTGATCGCTTTGATGTCATTGAGGCCCGCCTCTGATTCGGCGGGGTGAAGGTACACCGATGCGTCGGCGTGGTATCCCTCGTTCAAGAGCGCGAGAATGCCCCTAGCATTCCGTTTGGCCGGTGTGCTCCCCAGGTAGATATCGCCTGCAGGTCGTCCCATCGTCGTGAGCACAGCATCCAGCGCTTCAGCCATGATTGCGACGCCCGCCAGGTCGTCGGCCACGCCCCAGCCGTAGATGCGGCCGTTCTCGACCTCGGCGGCGAATGGATCGCGTGTCCACCCCGCCAAGGACGCCTCAGTTTGCGGTTCACCGTCCGGGTGGCCGAAAAACAACAGGCTTCGGCCTTCACCGCTTCCCTCGAGTATTCCGACTACACTGATCCGCTCCACCCTGTCGATGGTCTCATCGGCTGCGAACTCCTGATTCAGGTCCAGTTGCGTGGGCAGCAACCTGAGCGTCCGCACATCG
The DNA here is from genome assembly GCA_039588935.1 of Gemmatimonadota bacterium. GTDB lineage: Bacteria > Gemmatimonadota > Gemmatimonadetes > Gemmatimonadales > GWC2-71-9 > JBDGYW01. The sequence continues at coordinate 12,879 of JBDGYW010000028.1, forward strand.
GCGCCGATTTCGGAAAACCTCTCTGCTACGCGGGCCTGAACTGCCTCCTCTCCGTTTGCGGATGCCGCTATCAAGCTCTTGAGGAATTCGAGGTGACGCGAGCGGTTCGACTCGATGTTCTCGAACATCGCCTGTTGATCCTGAGGCCCCTGTAAGAAATCCACGTGCGACATCTCGACGGTTGTGGCAGACATCGCACTCGAGGCCAGTGCCGCGGCCATAGCAAAGAAGACAAGTGACACTCGTTTCTCCTTGGTCATTTGAGAAGTTTTGATACAGCTTTGAACCGTGGACCTTCGGCAACACGCATTAGCTCGAAAAGAGCAGACTCGACGCACGTGATGTTGGCGCCGGCATCACGCATCTTCTGGAGCCCGATCTGCTTGTTGTCAGGGTTCCGGGAAGATACGGCGTCAGCTACCACGTGGACCTCGTACTCCGATTCGATTAGATCGTGTGCCGTTTGCCAAACGCAGACGTGGGTCTCGATTCCCACCAACAGAGCCTGTTCGCGCCCGAGTTCCGCAAACGCTTCGTTGAAAGTCTTCTCTCCGCAGCAACTGAAGGCGGTTTTGGAAATCGGTTCGACATCCGTCAACAGCTCTGCTATCTCCGGTACTGTCGGGCCAAGCCCCTGGGGATACTGTTCGGTGAGCAAGATCGGGATGTCCAGCACCCGCGCGCCCTGGATCATCAGGCGCAGATTCTGGAAGAGCTCGTCTTTGTTGTGCATCAGCTGCGCTAGTTTGCCCTGCACATCGATGACCAAGAGAACCGTATCGTCGATCTTAAGCATGGATCCCCCGCGGTTTGTGAGTTGTGAGTGGGAGTGGTGGGGCCTACGCACTACTCACTGCTCACTTTTCTCATTCGCATCCACTGACACGCTACGAAATCTTCTCCCGGGTCCGCAAGGTCGAGGATCATCTCATACTGATTGTCACCGGAAAACACGAGATGCATTCTCGCCCGCATGCCGCCGGCACTCTCGGTGTCGCGGTAAGCGAAGTCGATGGTGCCGCGGTCGTCCCCGCCCACTGTGACATCGTATGTGTTGACGTATCCTTCGGAGAGAAACTGCCGGAAAACGAAGCTTCCTTCGTCGGCATCGAAGCTCAAGTACCCCACGTCCTCGTGTGACTCCTGAGTTCCATCCTCCGCGGTGGAAATCGAACGAGTGTGGAGCCGAAGGAAACCATCAGCGATCACGAAATCCCAGTGGTGAGACACGTTCGAGATAGACCCGAACCCCTCCCCGCTTCCTTCCCAAACGCCAACGAGTGCGCGGAACGGCAACCAGTGATCGGTCGGATCCTGCGCCTGGATACTGTCGATTGGTGACAACATTGTCAGCGCAAAGAATCCCAAGGTGGGTAGTAATGTTCTCATACTGCCTTCTCCGCGTTGCGCCGCGCTTTGTCAGGTGGGAGTCTGGCTCAACTCCGTCTGGCCTGATCCATCCACATCGGGATCCTTAAGGTAAGCAGAATCACCAGCAACACAGCGTAGATCGTTGGTTCTCTCGCATCGAGCTTCACGGCCCAGAGATAGTGGACGACACCCCCGACTCCAGCAGGGTACACGAGACGGTGCAGGCGTGTCCAGCGCTTGCCGCCCAGCCGTTTCACCATCTTCTTGGTTGAGGTAATGGCCAATGGCAAGAGGAGCAGGATGGTCGCGAACCCGACGGTAATAAATGGCCGCACAGCGATGTCTTCAACGATATCACTGAGTGAGAAGAACCTGTCGAGTCCAAGGTAGATGGAGAAGTGCAGCACCAGGTAAAAGAACGCAAACAGCCCCACCATACGCCGAAATCTGATCAACACAGACCAGCCGAAGAGACGCTTCAGTGGGGTGATCGTGAGCGAAAGCAGGAGGATCCTGAGCCCCCACAGCCCGGATCGGTGCAAGACATCTTCTATGGGGTTGGCGCTCAGCCCACCCGTTGCCGCGTCTAATGCCATCATGAGGAACGGCGTCAGGAGCGCCAGGAAAAGCGCTGGCTTGGCTACCCATTTGATGAGCTGGTTGCTGGTCATGTCGGGTTGGAATTCAGTTGGGGAGCTGGGAGTATAGCGCGCGGCGAGTTGTATGATGAATATCCAACAAGGAACATCCAATGATGAAGCACTTGGACATTCAAGATTCCTTGTTGGACATTGGACATTCGGTCCTCCCGCTCCCTAGTAGTTCCTCCTCAAATCCATCCCCGCATACATGCTTGCCACCTGATCCCCGTACCCGTTGAACATTTGAGTGTCGATGCGGCGGAACTTGCCGATTGGCCGCTCGCGCGCCTGGCTCCATCGGGGGTGGTCGACGTCCGGATTGACGTTTGCGTAGAAGCCGTACTCGTGCGGGATCATCAGATTCCACGATGTGGGAGGCATGTCCTCCACGAGACTGATTCTTACGATCGACTTGATGCTTTTGAACCCGTATTTCCACGGGACCACCAGGCGAATCGGCGCACCGTTCTGGTTGGGCAACATCCTTCCGTACAGCCCGGTTGAGAGAATCGTGAGTGGGTGCATTGCTTCGTCGAGTCTCAGCCCCTCAACGTAGGGCCAGTCCATTATTGCCCGCCTCTGGCCGGGCATCTGTTCGGGATCGCGAAGCGTCTCGAACGCCACGAACCTTGCTTTTGCGGTCGGTTCGACCTCGGCCAGAAGATCGCGGAGTGGAAAGCCCAACCAGGGGATCACCATCGACCAGGCCTCTACACAGCGAAGCCGGTATACCCGCTCCTCCGAGGGGAAGCGTCGGAGGATGTCTTCGATGCCGTATTCTTTCGGTTTGTTCACTTCGCCGCCCACGGATACGGTCCAGGGCCTTGTCCGAAGGGTGTGTGCGTTCCGTGCCGGATCTTCCTTACCAGTGCCGAACTCGTAAAAGTTGTTGTAACTGGTGACGGACTCAAACGGCGTCTGCTCGTCTTGAGCGGGCAGGAATCGAGGCAGGATTGGTCCCAGTGCCAGTCCAGCCGCCACACCTCCGGCGGATTTCATGAACTCTCGACGCTTGATGTAGACTGCCTCGTCGGTGATCTCCGAGGTCGAGGTTTCTGGGGGGCGGCGTATCAACATGTTGTCGGCCTTTGGCTGCGCGTTCTGTGATCCTGCTATTGAAAGTTGCACTTCTCCGGTTAGTGACGGAATGGGGCGGATTGTTACAGGTGCAGAGGTGTGGGAGAAGCGGGAGTGGCGTAGGTGGCATGCGCGGCATATGCGGTACTTTGCCGCTACTTCCCATTTGACGTTCTCTTGACGCCTCCGGGCATAATTTGCCGGCGGATTCCATCACGGAGGCAAGCATGCTCACCAGGAAGCTCTTTGCACATATCGCCCTGATCTTGATGGTCGCCGGCTGCTCCAGAAGCTATGAAGTGCCACGGAGCGCTTGGAGCACGATCAGGAGTGGAAAGGATGTCTACGTGCGCACGCACGGCGGCAGCGCCTACGAACTCGAGTCATTTCTCTTCAAAGACAGCACCCTCGTTGCGATCCGCGGCAGCCAAGTTGCGCCGATCCAGGCACAGTTGGGTAGTCGTGTCGAGATACCGCTCGACAGTATTGCCGTGGTCCGCGCGCGGAACGCAGATCAGGATCGTACCGTTGCGCTCGTCGCCAGCATCGCGGTAGTAGCCGGAGCCATTCTGATCGCAGATCAAGCGGGCGACGACCGACCAAGAACGACTCCTAATCGTTCAACAGGCAGTTCACAGGGCTCGTGCCCCTACGTGTATTCGTTCGACGGTTCAGAGTACGTGCTCGACTCCGAGACCTACGCCGGAGCCATGGCCCGCGGCCTCGAACGAACCGACGTCGACAACCTCGAGTTTATCCGCCCGGTCGATGGTAGCTACCGCCTGACACTGGCCAACGAACTCGACGAGACCGAGTACACCGATGAACTCGCGCTCCTGGTGGCCGACCATCCGGCTGGGACGAGAGTGTTCCCCGATGCATCTGGCGCTACTCGTTTGGTGAGCTCCGGTGTCACGCCCATCAGCGTCAACGAGTTCGCCGAGCCTGACAGTCTACCGACGCATGCGGGGTGGGAGGTTGAGTTTGTAAGGCCGTTGGACGCTGATAGCGCGGCTCTAGTGGTCACCGCTCGAAATAGCCCCGCTCTTTCTTTTGTTGCGTCGCATCTGCTGAGCTTGATGGGGCCGAACGTCTACACCTGGTATGCCACGGTAAACGACGATTCGACGTCGCGGGTAGGCATGCAGCGTTGGCTTGCGGAGGAGACCTTCCTCCACGTGTCGGTGTTGCGGGCGGGAGTGTGGGTGCGTATCGCCGCACTGCCCAACGTTGGTCCGGCGATCAGCAAGACTCAGGTCGTTCCGTTCGACTTTGGCGACTTCTCCGGAGACACGGTCCGCGTGAGGTTGGAGACTTTTCCGCAGCTCTGGACACTCGACTCAATAGAGCTTGCCCCCGATTTCGGTCCTGTCGCTGTTCGGAAGGCGGAGTTGGTAAAGGCACGGACGGAGCGGGGCAGGGATGTATCCCGACTAATCTCCGCTCGAGACGGCAGCTACCACGTTGCGCTCAGCGGAAGCAGGGTGGACCTCGAGTTCAGAGCACCACCGGACGCCGGAGATGCTCGCACGGTTCTCGTCTCCACGACGGGTCACTACTATATCGCGGCGGACGATTCAGACGCCAGCCACTTGCACGAGGCGTTTCGGATCTTTGCCGACGACGAATATGCCCGGCAGTACTTCCAGAGGGCCTGGAAGGAAACGAAGGCCGAAACCCGGCCAGACGGCCCTCGGTGAGCGACATGCGTGCGCGAACGAAGACGCGAGTCCTGAGTGGCTGGAGAGCGTTGCTTGTGCAGCTTTGGTTCTGCTCTTCAGTCCTGTTTCGGCGCGTGTTTCAGAAGCGACGATTTCCGCTCCTCTTTCTCAAAGCATCGAGGAACGGGTTTCTCAAGACACTCGCGCTGTTGCAAGAGTGCAAGCTCACGAAGGTCATCAAGGTAGGGAAGCAGTACCACTTCTCGCTGGTGGAACCTAGGTGGCCTTCGGAGGCGTACGATCATATGATCGCAAACGGCGGTCTGAACGTCGGCGCGGCAGGCACACCAGCGAAGCCCCAGATAGACCTCGCGATTCTAGCCATCACGCGCGCCTGCGGCAACGGGTGCGAACACTGTTACGAGCGGTTCAATGTGAACGGCAAGGACACCCTCCCGGTATCCCGCTGGCGGACAGTCATCGAGGAGTTGCAGTCGATTGGTGTCAGCGTGGTAGCGTTGTCTGGTGGCGAACCCATGCTTCGGTTCGAGAACACGCTGAGCTTGCTCGAGTCCGCGGACCAACGTCGTTCTGATTTTCACCTGTACACATCCGGAATCGGCGTTCGGCCTGAACGTGTTTCTGCTCTGGTAGAAGCGGGTCTGGCCGGCGTGGCTGTGGGTCTGGATCACTACGATCAGGCCATACATGACGTTGTGCGCGGGCGCGCAGGCTCGTTCGACGACGCTGTGGAGGCGTTGCGGCTGTTTGGCGACGCGGGCATCCTGACCTTCGTGAACACATGTATCACAAAAGAACTGGTGGCGTCCGACGGGCTGTGGCGCTTCTATGACCTGTTGCACAGGCTCGGTGTGGGAGCCATTCAACTCCTCGAGCCGAAACCATGTGGCGGGTACGCTGCTGAGCAGATCAAATCGCTCTACGGCTTTGCGGAACAGAAGGCCACGATGGAGTTCTTCGAGGCAACTTCGGATTCCGGAAACCACACCGGCTATCCGGCCGTATACTTCCCGGCGTTCACTGAGGCACCGGAAAACCTCGGCTGTCTGATGGGTGGGCTCTCGCACCTGTACATAGACAGCCGAGGCAATGTTGAGCCGTGCGTGTTTCTGCCGGTGTCGTTCGGCAACATTGCGAGCAGGAGTTTCGTGGATATCTACCGGGATATGAGAAGGGCTGTCCCGCATCCTTTGCACAAACGCTGTCCGGCGTTGCAGCTCGCCGAGCGGGTCGGGTTTGATCCTGGAGAGGGGAAGGAACTTCCGTTAGCATTTAATGCTGTTCAGGGTGAGTGGCAGAGGATGTTTGCGTAGTGAGTCACTCCAATGCCTCTCACAAACCACGTCTTTCCGCCTCCTCCAGTTTCTCCCGCGTCCCTATGTCGATCCAGTTGTGGGCCGACACGTCGATTGGCAGAATTCTCTGACCCGCGGCCGCGAGTTCCAGGTACAGGGTGATTATCGAGAATGTGCCCGTTCGGTTGCTCGAGGAGAAGATCTTCGGGTCCACCACGTGAACTCCGGTGAAGCCCATGCTCTGGAGCATACCGACCGGTTCCCGTACGCGATGTGACCCGATTGCGGCGCGGTCGCTGGCTGTGTTTTCCCAGCCGAGCAGTCCCAGGTCGTCGAAGAGCAGGCGACGGTCCGACTCTCGAGACAAGACCGCTACCGATGCAACTGGCGGCGCCTCGGAGCGTTGTTTTTCGGCGTGATGTGCTGCGAGCATCTCGTTCAGCGGAATGGACGATATCACGTCTACGTTGTGGAGCAGGAACGGCGAATCTTCCTTGAAGTG
>JBDGYW010000029.1:0-19388 GCA_039588935.1 Gemmatimonadota bacterium
GCGGTATACTCACGCGCCCGCGGAACGAAGTGGCCGATCGTGCGTACGAGGACGCCCGACGGGTCGAACAGTAGGTACGGAATGGTGTCCTGACCAAACCCGTCGGGCGCGTCCTCGGCGGGCTCCCCACGTGACCTGTCCTCGAGTACGAAACTCCCGTCGCCAAAGGCTCCGACGAAGCCGACTCCCGCTTGCTTCGACAGCGCCCACGTGGGCGTAATCGTCTTTTCCAGAATCCCATCTCGCCCGAACACGGTCAGACGGTCCAAGGCAGGGTCCCACGCCAGAATGCGGTTATCGTCCAAACGGACGATTCCGTCGATGAACCGAAACTCACCCGGACCTTCGCCCTGCCGCCCCAAACGCCGTCGAAAATCTCCTGAAACTCCGAATACCAGGATCTCCCCGTGGTCACTGGCCAGTGCGATCTCCTCGTTGCTCAAGATGATTGCGCCGGTCACCCTGTTCAGCACGGGCTCGGAGCCATTGATATCACGCCCGAGTTCCACGAGTTCCGTCAATTGAATCTGAGGCAATACCGTCGGGTCGAATGGATCGACTGTAGACTCGTCTGCTGTAGAGCAGGCGGTAAGCACGCTCAGTGCAGATGCAGCCAGAATGCAACGGCTCATCATTGTCTCCTTTGGGGAATCTCCGGAATCATTGCGAAGGTCGTGCATCGGAGAACTCACGGCTGTCCCACAGCTTCCCGAGTGTGTTGATGTCTCCAAAGCAAGCGCCGTGCCGCTGAATCACCTGGGACGCTGACAATGCCAGCTGCAATGGCATTTGCGTTGTCGGTGATCGGAAAACGGTCGTCAGGTACCGTGAATGGTCGTTTCCCGTGAACGGGAGAGTTCCACCAACAGACCGAGTTTCGCGGCCGGCCATTGCGCACTGTCCGAAAATGGTTGAAGCCGTCCCAGAAGCGGACAGCACCGCACTTTATTATCGTGGTGATTGGTTTTTCAAAGGGCGGGAAGGTCGTCCCGCATTGCTCACTCCACCCGTAGCGTGCGTGCCAGGTCGACGCCAGCCGCTCGCCGAGCCGGTAGGACGCAGGCGACCCGTGCCACGACCAGCATGCCCACGGAAACTGTCAGAAAAGTACTGTCAGCTCGAGCCGTTCCCAGTCGGCCTTCGCCGATGAAGACGAATGAGAGCGAAACCTTCCATAGGTACTATTCGTATAGGTACATAACGTACCATTACACCTGAAGGATCATCGCGATGAACAGCGAACTCGGCACTGCTCTCGAGTCTTGGCTACCACTGAAGCCGGTGGTGTTCTATATCCTCCTGGCCCTTGCCGAAAAAGAAAGCCATGCGTACGGCATCATCCAGGCCGTGCGGGAACGATCGTCGGGGCGCATGCGACTGGAAACGGGACCGATGTACCGTCACCTGCGGAAGCTCCTGGACGGCAGCTTGATCGCAGAATCGGCAAACAGGCCAATAGAAGATGACCCGCGCCGCGGGGCATACTACGCGCTGACCGATGTTGGCCGTGACGTCCTTGCCGCCGAGAGCAGGCGTCTTGACGGGCTGGTGTCCTACACCAAGGAACTCGGGCTTTTTTCCAGGGGAAGCAGCTCATGAAGCGGGTCAAGCGAGGCCCGGCAGTGTCTTCCTCGATACGGATGTACCGCCGTCTACTGTTGGCCTACCCCAAGAGGATCCGCACGAGGGACGCGACAGGGATGGAGTATGCATTCCAAAGGCAGCTCCGCGACGCAAGTGAAAGCGGAAAGGTTGCGGTCACGCTCTTCTGGGTGCGATCCGCTTTGCATGCGGTCTGGTTTGGAATGTATGAACGTGTCTCGGCTGCGGTTAGACGGGTGACGGTCAGACGCCATTTTGGAGGAGCGGGCGGAAGGAGCCCGAGCGGAGACTGGATGCGCAGACTGGGGCAGGAAATCCGTCAGGTGCTCAGGCGCCTTTCACGGCGGCCGTCGCTTGCGGTGACAACGGTTTCGTCGCTGGCACTCGGAATCGGCGCGAGCACCGCTGTCTTCTGCCTCGTGCACGCCGTACTCATCGAGCCACTCCCATACCCGGAATCGACACGCCTCGTCGGCGTGTGGCACACGGACCCCGTGCCCCCCAAATGGGGGCACGCGCAGATCAGCTACCTGTTCTACCGAGACAACAACGGAGTTTTCGAGGATATGGGGGCGTACCGTACCAGCGCTGTTACCGTCACGGGAGCACAGGAACCCGAGGAGATCGCCGCAACTATCATCACGGCGTCAACACTCGCGGTTCTCGGCGTCGCGCCTGCTCTAGGGCGCGGGTTCCACGAAGAGGAAGAACACCCGGGCGCAGAGCGCACCGCAATATTGAGCCATCGGCTCTGGACACGCAGGTTCGGTGCGAAGCTCGACATCATAGGGCAGCAGATCCAGATCGACGGCGAAGGTCGCACCGTGATCGGTGTGATGCCCGACGGTTTTCAGTTCCCGGATTTCGCCTCGCAGGTATGGCTGCCCATGGAGATCGACCGCGCGCGCCCCGACCGTTCGTACTGGAACTGTGACGCTGTCGCGCGGCTTGCACCCGGGATCAGCATAGAGCGTGCTTTGGGGGAGATGAGGGCGCTGACATCCCGCCTCTCTGAAGCGTACGACGACCCTGAGAGCGTTGCGGCGACCTTCGATGAGATTCAACTGTCGTCAGTTGTCACTCCCTTCAAAGACGACGTGGTCGGTGACGTGTCCGTCGCCCTTTGGATTCTATTCGGCGGTGTCGGTATCGTGCTGCTCATAGCATGCGCCAACGCGGCGAACCTCTTCCTGGTCAGCGCCGAGGCTCGCCGGCAGGAGGTTGCGGTGCGCACGGCTCTTGGCGCCAGCCGGGGCGCACTGTTTCGCACATTCCTCACCGAGAGCACGGTTCTCGGTCTCGGTGCTGGCCTACTTGGTCTCGCCCTCGCCTTCGTTGCGATACCAACGATCATATCGTTCACGCCGCAGAGTTTCCCACGATTGGAGGGTGTGGGGATAAGCGGCCCAGTGCTGCTCTTTGCCCTGGGTGTCTCGCTTGTTGGCAGTTTGGGCCTGGGGCTATTGGGGAGCCTGCACGGGACGCCGAGTCCTGCGGGCACACTGCAGGCAGGCGGCCACCGCGTTGCGGGAGAACGGAGACACGGATACGTGCGAAACGGACTGGCTGTAACCCAACTGGCCCTCGCACTCGTGTTACTGATGGGATCGGGTTTGATGATGCGCAGCTTTCAAAACATCCGCAGCGTCGACCCGGGGTTCGAGTCGGATGGAGTGCTGACGTTTCGCCTGCGGACGCCGGATACCGCCCGCGAATCTACCGACCGAACCGTTGCGTTCTACGCGGAGGTTCTAGACCGCGTGCGCGCCATTCCAGGAGTTCTTTCGGCAGGAGCGGCCAGCGGTCTTCCATTCGCTGGTGGCGGGAGCATGTTGGGCCACAGCTTCGAGGACTTTCCACCAGGACCGAACAATCACCTGCCCAACTACCTTACTCTGTTCGCGGTACCCGGCTATCTCGATGCGTTGCAGATACCGTTGGTTGGCGGTCGAGCATTTGAAAGTGCGGACCTCGACGGTCAGTCGAATGCCGTGTTGGTGAGCGAACCTCTTGCCACCCGCCTCTGGCCAGGCCAGAGCGCGATTGGCAAGCGACTGACACCTTCACGGTTCGAGGTTACCGGACATTGGTACGAGATTGTCGGGGTTGTGGGGCCCGTTCGTCACGAAAGCCTGGAGGCAACTGCGACAGAGGCCATCTACTATCCACTCAGGCCGCTACTGTTCTCTTCCAACGCCGCTCCGTTGTTCACCGAGACTCTGGGCTTCGCGGTCCGTGCTGGTGTCTCACCGGAAGTCCTGTTAGCTCCTGTGAGTGAAGCCGTCTGGTCAGTGAATCCTGATCAGCCAATCACTCACGGTCGGACAATGGCGGATATCGTGACACAAGCCGGTGCTCGGACCACATTCAGTATGACACTGCTCACGGTAGCGGCGGTTGTGGCACTCGCGCTCGGACTCCTGGGCCTGTACGGCGTCATGGCATTCGTGGTCAGTCGGCAAACCCGTGAGATCGGAATACGCATGGCCTTGGGTGCAGACTGCGTCACGGTGAACAGAATGGTACTGGGGCAGGCGTTGCGGCTCGCAACCGTCGGTCTGGCCTTTGGCCTGATTGGCACGCTCGCGATGGCTCGGTTTTTCCAGTCAATGTTGTACGAGGTGGGCTCCGCCGATCCTGTCACCCTCGCGATCGTTTCGATCCTCCTGTTATGCACGGCACTGGCCGCGAGTTACATCCCCGCTCGTCGTGCTGCAAAGGTGGACCCCCTGGTGGCGTTGGCCGAGGTGTGAAGCGTCAGAGGGGCATTGTCAACTTAGTGGTCCGCCACACCCCATTTCACCGTCCTGGTCGATGGCCCGCCAGAGATAGTGGTGGTGACACCACTGCCTGATGGTCTCCTAGGAGACGAAAACTCCGCGCTTCGCCAGGAGTTCCTCGATATCGCGGAAGCTCAAACAGAATCTGTGATACAGGTAAACGGCGTGACTGATGACCTCAGGAGGAAACCGGTAGCCACGATAGCAGTGTGTAGTCGTTTTCATCAACGGAGTCTGAACAGGGAAGGCTCAAGTTGACAATAGCCTAGCGAACCCGCCCGTAACGCCTCCGCCGCGGCCGGGAGCTGCTTGGCGCGTCTTCGCTCCGAGATTTCCTGTCGACTTTCGCCGCTGCCCGGGCACGATCTTCTGCCTTTTTGGCGTGGATGATTGCAATGCGCTTACGGATTGGCACCTCCAGGGGCTCCTCGGCGGATGCCTCGTAGGCAAAGCCCTCCAGGCGTTTCCGTGGTATTGCCGAATCCACCGCGCGCTCTATGCGGGCGAAGTCGGCCTCATCTTCCGGCGCAACAAGAGTGAAAGCTTCCCCGGTCGCTTCGGCCCGGGCCGTACGTCCTACGCGGTGGATGTAATCGTCAGGGACAGCAGGTACATCGAAGTTCACCACGTGCCCCAGGGCCTCAACGTCGATGCCCCGAGCCGCGATGTCCGTAGCCACCAGAACCCGGAACTCACCGGCCTTGAAGCCTGCAAGTGCCTTGGTGCGCTGCGTCTGGGACCGGCTACCATGAATTCGCTCGGCCGAAACGCCATTGCGAGCCAAGAGTTTGGTGAGCCGATCAGCTCTGTGCTTCGTGCGGGTGAAGACCAACGCGTCGTCCATTCCTCCCCTTTTCAGGAGCTCCACCAAAAGTGCACCCTTCAGCACTGACGGCACACGGTAGGCAGATTGGGCGACACCCTCCGCAGGTGCGGCACGGCGCTGCAGTGAGATTCTGGTCGGTGTCCGGAGGATCTCCCGCGTCAGAGCTTCAATTGGAGCAGGCATGGTAGCGCTGAAAAGGAAAGTCTGTCGCGGCTTGGGGATGTGCCGCAGAACCCGCTTGATATCGGGCAAGAAGCCCATATCCAGCATCCGATCGGCCTCGTCCAACACCAGATACTCCAACCCCGCCAGGGTGGCGTAATCGTACTGGAAATGATCCAACAGCCGGCCCGGGGTCGCGATCAAAATATCTACCCCCCTCCGGAAGGCCTTTTCCTGGGGAGCCATTCCAACCCCGCCATAAACGGGAGCCGCCCTTATTCCGGTGTTTCGAGCCAGCCCGATGAGGTCGTCCAAAATCTGGAGGGCCAACTCCCGCGTGGGAGCCAGCACCAGGGCCCGCGTGGTACGTCGGGGTCGATCCATAAGCTGGTGCAGAATGGGCAGCAGGAACGCCGCGGTTTTTCCGCTCCCAGTAGCCGCATTGGCCAGAAGGTCCCGACCTTCGAGGCCCGGGGGAATTGCTTGAGATTGAATGGGTGTTGGGCGTACGAAGCCCAGGTCCTTGACGCTTCGGAGAAGCGTCGGATGCAGCTCAAGGGCAGAAAAATCCAAAATAGTGTCCGGTTATTCGGCACACAGCAGGCCGGCCGGAGTTTCCGGCTCGATAAGCTGGTGCATTGTTATGAGCGAGTGATGCCCCCTGGAACCGAGGGCTCGAGGTTGGAATCCCGCAGCGCGCAATGTAGCGGAAGGTGGGGAACGAGGTAAGTGGGCAGGTTACCCTGCCCCCGGCCTAAATCATCGCGGCCGCCCCAATTAGGAGAAGGAAAATCCGATTCCTTGCCCCTCTGCCCGGCATTGTCAACTTGATGGGCCCTGGGTAAAGATGAAGCAGCGGTCGGCCAGGATTGATCAGGCACCCGTAGCCGCACTCCATTCTTTGAAAGAGCGGGCACTTAGTAGTCGGTAGTTCTCTGAGCACGTCATGTGGCGGGCAAATCTGAAGAAGTTCAGGATGACCCCTTGGACAGACAGAAACCGTTGTGCTTGACCAGCTGACTTGAAACCTCGCATTTGACGCTCTCGTTGTCGCGTCGGCTGATGCGATACCTCAGCTCGATTGTTCTCGTACCGTGCCGCGCTGTGAACCACGCCAGACTTCGTCATCCGGTGTGCGGCGCCGTAGCTTTTCATCTTGTCCGTCACCAGCCGCCACGGCGTGCTTTCCTGCCCCTTCAGCAGCTTGCGAAAGAACCGTATGGCCGCGCGGGCGTTGCGATATCGCTGAACCAGGATGTCGATCACGTCCCCGTCTTGGTCCGCGGCTCGCCAAAGATAGTGCCTCTCGCCACGGATCTTCACGAACACCTCGTCCAAGTGCCACACATCGCCCAGACGCTCCTGTCGACGTTTGAGCCTTTGTGCGTACTCGGGCCCGAACTTCCGGCACCACTGCCTGACGGTCTCGTAGGAAACAACAATCCCTCGCTTCGCCAGGAGTTCTTCCACATCGCGGAAGCTCAGGGAAAATCGATGGTACAGCCAAACGCAAAGGCTGATGATTTCGCGAGGGAACCGGTAGCCGCGGTAGTCATTCTTATTCGTTTTCATCCGCAAAGTCTCGCCGGCACCGGCTCAAGTTGACAATACCTCTGGCCCGCCTACTCGGAACGCAACGCTACCATCGGATCGGTCCTCGACGCACGCCGGGCAGGCAGGAAACCCGCCAGAGCTGCAACCGAGAGAAGTACGACCGTCATAGAGACGTATGTAAACGCATCTGTTGGCTCGACCCCGTACAGGAGCGACCCCATCAAACGCGAAACAGCGAATGATCCGGCGGCGCCGATACCAACGCCGACGACTGCCAGGGTCATGGTCCTTGACACAACCCGCCCGAGAACCTGCCCACCCGTTTCACCCAGAGCCATCCGGATGCCGATCTCCGGAATGCGCTGACTCACAGAGTAGGATAGAACACCGTAGATACCTAAAGCCGCTAGTAGAAGGGCTGTGCCAGCGAAGGATCCCAACAGGAGGAGTGTGAATCGTCTGGGAGATACAGCTCGATCCACCATGGAGCTCAGCGTCTGGAATGCACCGGTTGGCATTGTGGGGTCAGCAGTCTGGATGGCCGCACTCACTCCACCGAAGAGTGCCTCCGGGGGTAGAGGCGAGCGGACCACCATGTTCATCGTGTGGAAGCCCATCTGCGTCATCGGCAGGTAGACCTCAGCGCCAGATCCCTGCTCCAAAGACCGGTGGCGTACGTCTGCCACCACCCCGACCACCTCCAACTCAGTGTCATACATAACTAGAACCCGACCCACGGCGTCCTGTCCGGGGAAGAACATCTCCGCCCCGGTCTGGTTGATGACTGTCACCCTCGTCGTTTCTCTCGTGTCATCCTGGGTGAAGTGCCGACCCGATACAAGCGGGATCCCCATCGCTTGTATGTAGCGAAAGTCTACGATTCGCGGGAACGCCCTTTGGCGGTGTTCCCTGTCATCGGGCTGGTCCAATGCTCGAAACATCCATGTGCGGTTCCAACCCAACGGTAGGCAATCGGTGAGGCCTACGGCATCGACGCCAGGGACCGCCTCGACGCTGGCCACTAGTTGGTCATAATAGGTAAGCATGGTGGCTCGGACATTCTCAACGGCTGGCCAATTCTTGTCCACGCGCCAGGCTACCACACCATCGGCTCTGAAGCCCAACTCCACATCCAAGACACTTGAAAAACTCCGGAGCAGGAGCCCACCTCCCACCAAAAGGATGCAGGCTATTGCCACTTCGAGCACAACCAATGCTTCCCGCAAGCCCGTAGTACGCTTTCCCTCGCTCGAACCTCGGCTCGAGTCATTCAGGGCAGCAGCCTCCTGGCCTTGAGACATCTGAAGGGCTGGAACGATCCCGATGAATATCCCGGCGACCACGGCGACACCGAGTGTGAATAGCAGAGCGAAGCTGTCGACTGACACAGCCTGCAGCATGGGGATCTTCACTGCTGTGGTGCCTGCCACAACCTCCGTGGCTCCGTAGGCGATACCGATCCCGACTACCGCCCCACATAATGAAAGGATGAGACTTTCCATCAACAGCTGTCGCACGAGTCGCTTTCGACTCCCGCCCAAAACGCTCCGGATCGCCAATTCCTTATGCCGCTTCGATCCACGAGCCAGCAGGAGGTTGGAAAGGTTGGCGCAGGCGATCAGCATTACCGCGCCGGCCGCCGCGGCCAACAGGAACATGGCAGACCTGAAACCGCCTGATATCTGTTCTTGAAGCTCGAAGACCACCGCTCCCAATCCCCACCGCTCCGGATCTGCCGCCTGGAGACGTTCATTGACGATGTCTAGGTCGGCCTGCGCGCTTTCCACAGTCACACCTGGTCTCATGCGACCTACGATTGCAGTGGTATTCCCCCAGTTGTCAGTCTCATCACAAATCGGGTAAGGCAAGAGAAAGTCCACCGGTGAGCCCGGGGTGAACGTGGAACTGAAGTCGAAGCTGGCAGGCAGGACACCAACCACTTCAGTGGGTATGTCGTTCAAGGTGATCGAACGTCCGACGATAGACGGATCGGCGCCGAATCGTCGCTTCCAGAAACGGTTGGTGAGTATGGCCGCCGGGCGGCCCTCCCAGATGCTTTCCTCCTCCACGAAGTTCCGACCGATCAAAGGGTCAACGCCGAGTACTTCCAGGAAATTTCGAGCAACGCGGACAGCGGCGAGCCGTTCCGGCACGCCGTCACCAACAAGGTTGTAGCTCAGTTGCTCAAAGAATGCGTCGTATCCGGAAAGTGACTCGAACGACTGGTTCATGGTTCGGAAATCCCGGAGGTTCGACGTCCGGGACGTAACTGCCGACATACCCCCAGACGCCCCCAGGGCCACCCACACTAACCGATCGGGCTTTTCGAACGGGAGCGGCCTCAGTAGCAGAGGACTCATCACGCTGAAAACCGCCGTGTTGGCACCGACACCCAGTCCGATTATAAGGGCGGCGAAGGCGTAGAAACGGAAATCCCTGCGAATTTCCCGAATGGCTGACCGGACATCTTGGGCAAGGCTGGTCCAGTTGTTTGTGATGGAACTCATGCTATTGCCTCCTACGCTCGCCGTTTGCGCCGGCGCTTGCGCATTTCCTTGATTTCCGAGTCGTTCCGGTCTATGTAGGTCGCCTCTGCGGGGGAGCGAACTCTTGAATCGTTCTGATAGCGCAGAGAAGAGAATGTTGGACCATGTTGAGACCAAAAGTTTCGCAAGCGCTTTGCTTAGTTTTGCGGTACTGTCTTGCTCTAGAGTGATCTCTCTATACCGGGCCTCGAAAACCTCGAGCATTTCGGCCTTGAACGCGCTTCTGAACCGACGCGGATACAGGTACAGCAAAATCCGAACTGAGAGGTGAGCAAGTCTCACTGGTTTCCCCTCGGGCCCGCAAAGAGTTTTTCAGCATGAGCAAGAGCAACGGTGTCCCGCAACCGCTCCGCCTCGGCCCGCGCTACCACGAGCCCCAGTTCCGTTATCTCGTACGTTCTGCGCTTCTTGCCGGCGTGGGGCGGGACATTCGCGTCTGAGGCCTCACCGATCATTCCGTTCGTCAGCAGACGGGCGATCAACCGGTAGAGTGACCCGAGTTCGATCCGCACCCTCCCTCCCGATCCACTCTCGACTTCCTTCATGATGCCGTAACCGTGCGCTGGGCCTTTGATCAGCACGAGCAAGACTTGGAAGTCCGTGGGACTCAGTGGTAGGAAGTCCTGTGGATCGATGGTCTGAGATTTGTCTTTGGCCAACGGTGTGATCCTCACTCCCGAGTTATGACATCAGCATCTATATGAGACTTTTGCATATATGTTTGATACTTGTTTGCTCGTAATGGTTGCATTGGGGAACGATGAAAGGAGGTTGGGAAGCCGTCTCATCCATGCGAGACAACCATGCACCGACGCATGTGGAATCACGCCGGTTCTAGTAGTGGGACCGTTTCGGTCTATGATTGTGGACGGCTGCGCCAGGAGAGCCGGCCCAACCTGAAGTAACGGGCCGGCTCAATCGTTCTTTGGATTCCACTGGTAAGTTATTCGGACCGCAACGCCTCCATAGGCTCGGTCCGGGACGCTCTGGCGGTGGATTCGCGTTATTCCTCCCTCAGGGCGGCTACCGGATCGACCCTTGCCGCCCTCCGAGCCGGCAGGTAACAGGACGCCAACGCCGCCAGAGCCAGCAGGAGGCCGAACGCCGTGTATGTCGCCGGATCGGTCGGCGCGACCCCGAAGAGCAGGCTCGACATGAAGCGTGACAGTCCAAATGCGCCGGCCGCGCCCAGCACGATTCCCAGCAGTGCAGGTGACATTCCCTGCCGTACTATTTGTACGATGACAGTCGCTCCGGGCGCACCGAGTGCGACCCTGATACCGATCTCCGAGGTTCGTCGAGCGACCGTGTATGACTGGACACCGTAGATGCCGGCGAGCGCAAGCACGAGCGCGAGTCCGGCGAAGACCAACAGCAAGAACATGTTGAAGCGCCTCGTAGCCACCGAGTCGTCCACCATCTCGTCCAGCCGCTCGATGTTGGAGATAGGCAGGTTTGGATCGAGTTCCGCCAGCATGCCGCGCAGCGAGGCGACGAGAGGCATTGGATCACCCGCCGTGTGCAGCACGAAGTTCACCGAACTCCAGCCTGCTCCGTAGATCGGCAGATAGACGGCAAGGGTCGGCTCGGAGTCGAGTCCACGCTCACGCATGTCTCCGACTACACCGATGATCTCCGCTGAACGGTTGCCCTGACCGGCCCACAAGATCGCTTGACGGCCGATCGGATCCTCACCGGGCCAGAGAAGGTCGGCCACCCTCTGACTTATAATGGCGCGCCACGGATCAGCGATCTGGTCCAGCTCGGTGAACGTTCTCCCCCTCAGGATCGGTAGTCCCAATGTCTCGAAGTAATCTTCGGTGATGAGTCGCCAGCTTGCCCACGGAACCGACCCGTCGTCGCCCGGTTCCCGACCGTCGGCCACGATACCCAAACCCGTGCTTCCCGCCGACAGTGGTCTGGTACTAACGGCTGCGGCACTCTGCACCTGTGGTAACCCAGCTGGTCGCTCTAGATACAAGTTGATGAAGTCGCTCGTGCGGCTTCCCTCGTCGTCGTTGTAGGAAGGCGGCAAAGTCACGGTGAAGAACAGACGGTCGTCGGTTTGAAATCCGCGGTCCACACCGAGGAGTTCACCGAAGCTTCGAATGAGCAGGCCGGCGCCCACCAGGAGCATCAGGGATAGGGCCACCTCGGCGCAAACAAGGCCTGCACGGAGACGCATTTGTCCCCGGCCTCCCGACGCGCTTCGGTCCCCTTCGCGGAGGGCCGTGAGTAGGCCGGAATAAGGAATCCGGAAAGCTGGCAGTAAGCCCGAAACCACCCCAGACAAGAGGCCCATGCCGAGTGAGAAGCTCAGGACCCAAGTGTTCAGACTAACTTCCGACAACCGCGGAATGCCACCCGGGTCGAGGGCTTTCAGTACGGTGACGGCCGCAACGGCAAGGACCAACCCCATACCGGCCCCGATCACGCCAAGCAACAATGACTCGAGAAGCAGCTGTTGGACGATACGCGCGCGGCCCGCGCCGAGCGCGGCTCGAACCGCGGTCTCCCGGTGCCGGGTCGTTGCTCTTGCCAGCAACAGGTTCGCCAGGTTCACGCATGCAATGAGCAACAGGAATCCCACCGCGCCGAGCAACACCCACAAAGCACGCCGAACCGTATCAGGCGCGATCCAGGTACTCGCTGGCTCCAAGCGGATGCCGATCGGCCCGTCCAGTTCAGGATACTGCTCCGCCAGCTGCGCTGCGATCGTCTCCAAATCGGCCTGAGCCGCCTCCATCGATACGCCCGGAGCCAGCCGCCCTATCGTTCCGAGTATGAAGTTGCCGCGGTCGGCATCGGGGTTCCGTATCATCGGGACGAAAGCCTGTGCCGAGTTGAGCCAGGGCCTGCCCGGCGGCAGCACGCCGACAACCGTATAGCTGTCGTCGCCGAAGGTGACCGAAGAGCCGACGATCGCTGAATCGGCTGCGAACCTCGAGCGCCAGAACTCATTGCTGAGAAGCACCACTCGGCTGTTTGCTCCAGGTTCATCCTCGCCAGTCAGGAAGGTGCGTCCAAGAACGGGCTCTGCTCCCAAGGCTGTGAAGAAGCCGGCCGAAACACGGGCACCGCTGATACGCTCCGGATAGCCGTCGCCGGTTAGGACCATCTCCGAGCCGAAGCTCATGAATGCGCCCAGATCATCAAAGGTCCTGTTGAGCGATCGATAGTCTCTGAAGTTGGGGCGGGAAAGCGAGGCTCCCTCCCAGCCACGTTCGGGCCTCGTTTCCCATATCTGCACGAGCCTTTCGGGTTCCCGGAAGGGCAGCGGCTGCAGTAGCACCGTGTATACGACGCTGAAGATGGCGGTGTTGGCCCCTATTCCCAGCGCCAACGTGAGTACGGCGATGCAAGAGAATCCGGGTGATTTCAACAGACCTCTGAATGCGTATCGCAGGTCCATCCATGTTGTGCCCATCAGGTTTTCGCCTTTCCGGAACGGCTTTTGTCTGGGAATGCGGTTGTGGGACGTTCGGCTCTTGATCGAGTGGAACACCTGGCCCCAGTACCAGCGTCGTGAGGCACCAAGACCGCGGGTGGGCAGGATGTGCTCCAAGAATTCCTCGTCTATGTCTCCCACGACAAACTCAGTTGCTTCATCTCGAAGCAGGAGTCGCAGCAGCAAACGAGCGAGTAGCGGACGCGGGTCCCTGGGCACCTTAACCGGCCTGTCTATGTCCCGGGATCGTCGGATGCGGCCCGCACCAACTTCGGAAGCACGCCTTTCGCCATCTCGCGCAGTGATTCGTATGAGCGAGTCAATGCTCGAGCGCCGGCCTGTTCGAGCCGGTAGTACTTCTTTCGTTTGCCACCACGCTGGGGAGTGGGTTCACCAATGGCCGATGACACGAAACCTCTGACCTCCAACCTCTCCATCGCGGTGTATACGGCACCCGCGGAAACCTTGCGGCTGGTCCGCGATTCGATCTCCCTCCGAAGTGTCACTCCGTAGGCGTTTTCGCCCAGTCGCAACAGTGCGAACAATAGCAGCTGCTCGAACTCGCCGAGTCGTGTGTCCATACTTCCTTCCATTATTGACTTCACTGTAGTTTTAATACGAGGATCGGGACTTGCCGGTTTCACGAATCGCCAATGGTGCTCAGCAGAAAATCGCTCCGCTTGTGGCGTGTTCGGCACGGAACGGTTCGTAGTCGGGACATCCGTCCACGCCGCCGCCGAAGCCGTGGTGCCGTGCGCGGAGGCTCGTGAGGGTATCGTCAACTCAACGGGTCCCGGATGAAGCCGAAGCAGGGGTCGGCCGAAATTGATCAGGCACCCGTGGCCGCACTCCATTCTTTGAAGGAGCGAGCACGTAGCACGGAGGGCATGATGCTCCGTTTGGCGGCGCCGGAATTGCGACGTTTCTGAACGAGGAAGACGATCATGTCACCGTCCTGGTCGATGGCCCGCCAGAGATAGTGGTGGTGACACCACTGCCTGATGGTCTCCTAGGAGACGAAGACTCCGCGCTTCGCCAGGAGTTCCTCGATATCGCGGAAGCTCAAACAGAATCTGTCATACAGGTAAACGAGCTGACTGGTGGCCTCAGGAGGAAACCGGTAGCCACGATAGCAGTGTGTATTCGTTTTCATCAACGGAGTCTGAAGAGGGAAAGCTCAAGTTGACAATACCTTCTGGATTGTTCGAGGATCGGCGTGAGCGCTCTCTCACCAACTTGCACCTCTTACCATACCCCGATATCCTACCCGTGCTTTTGCCGCCAGCCCGAGCCCCCCAAGGAGACGACAATGCGCCGTATCGTACTTGCAGCATTTGCCTTGACCGTGCTGGCCGCGTGTCAGCCAGCTACCACGGAACTCACCCACCAACAAAGAGGCGAGATTGCCGCTGAAGTGGAACTGCTCCACGGTCAATTGTGGGACGCTTGGAGAGAAGTAGATGTTGATAGAGCGATGTCGTATTACCGCAACTCTCCTGATTTCGTCTGGGCGGACAATGGGGAACTCATGAACGGGTGGACCCCGATCTACGAAGGTCTTCAAACGTTCAATGCGGAGCGCCAAGCGATAACGTTTAACGAGTCGAAAACCATGGTTCTGGGTCCGAACGTTGTTCAGTTTGTGGAACAAGGAACTTACTCCGTAACGGACACTACTGGAGCGACTAGGCCCGAGGTAGAAATTGCGGCCAGCACTCTCTGGGTGCTTCGCGACGGCGAGTGGAAGGTGGACTTCATCCACGTCTCTAACCTCAGGCCCTAAACCCCGTAGCGGCGTTATACCGCTGACCCCACCGCCCGGCCCCAATCCGGGCGGTATTCCAATGTGGAACCTATGGGAGTTCCTCGATATCGCGGAAGCTCAAACAGAACCTGTGATACAGGTAAACGGCGTGACTGATGACCTCAGGAGGAAACCGGTAACCACGACAGCATTGTGTATTCGTTTTCATCAACGGAGTCTGAAGAGGGAAGGCTCAATCTGACAATACCCCTCTCGACCCCACCCCATACCTTGACATTCGACAACAAGACGCCAATTCTTCCCTGAGATTCTCCCCGATTTCACCCTATCGAGGCCGGCCATGGGCAAGTCAAAACGGGACGTACTCCAGGGCACGCTCGACCTGTTGATCCTCAGAACGCTCGAGGCCGAGCCGAGGCATGGGTGGGCCATCTCCAAGCGCATACGCGAAACGTCCAAGGACGTGCTCACCGTAAACCAAGGCTCCCTCTACCCTGCTCTCTACCGGCTGGAGGATCGCGGGTGGATCAAGGCTGACTGGGGCATCTCACCGGACGGCCGGAGAGCCAAGTTCTACAAACTCACGCGGGCTGGGCGGAAACAGTTGGGGATCGAGACCGAGCAGTGGCGCATCTTCTCGGGCGCCGTCAATCACGTTCTTCAGGACGACTGAGGTATGCACGTGCCGACGCTCTTTCGTGTGATCCGTCGCGCTCGGTATCTGCTCCGCCGCTCAGCCATCGAGCGAGAGCGCGACGCAGAGCGGCGTTTCCATATCGATATGGAAACCGAGGATCTGATCAATGGCGGCATGCGACCGTCCGATGCGCGGCGCGCTGCAATCACTGCATTCGGGCGTGTTGAACAACGCAGGCAGGCTATGAACGACAGACCAGGCTTCCGGTTGTTCGTCGACCTCAAGCAGGATCTCCGTCATGCAGCCCGTACCTTCAGCGCGAACGTTGGCTTTTCGGCAGCCACCGTGTTGACGATCGGCTTCGGCATAGCCGCGACGGCGGTGACGGTGGCCCTGGTGAACACAGTGCTTCTGAAGCCGTTGCCGGTCCAGGATCCCGACAACCTATTCGTGGTGGATGAACGTTGGTCTTCGTACCGCAACATGAGCTTTGCCAGGCCCGTCTACCCGTTTGCGCACTATCTCGGGTTCCGCCAGGCAACCGAACATGTGTTCGCTGATGTTGCCGCATTTCGAATGGAGGAGTTCTCAGTAACGGCAAACGACCGCCCCCGAGTTCTGGCGGGAGCGTTGGTTTCTGGCAACTACTTTCGGGTGCTGGGTATCCGTCCGGCACTGGGGCGGTTCTTTTCGGGTCACCCGGCGGACAGCTGGAGAGATGCGCCCGAGGCCGTTTTGGGATTTGATTTTTGGCGGGTCGAGTTTGCGGCGGATTCGTCCATCCTCGGGCAGACTCTGATCGTGAACGGTCGCC
The DNA here is from genome assembly GCA_039588935.1 of Gemmatimonadota bacterium. Lineage (GTDB taxonomy): Bacteria > Gemmatimonadota > Gemmatimonadetes > Gemmatimonadales > GWC2-71-9 > JBDGYW01. Next base: position 16,135 of record JBDGYW010000029.1, read on the forward strand.
CCCTAGCTGTCGTCGGCGTCGCACCGCGGGGCTTCCACGGTTCGACCGTATGGCTGAGCGAGAACATCTGGGTACCGGTGGGGGCAATGTGCCAGGAGTGTTCATCTGCCCCTTCCACCCGGGTCACCATCTTTGGGCGCCTGCCAACGGGAACCACCCCCGAGGCCGCTGCTGCCGCCCTCAATGTCCTGGCACCCGACCTCGACACAACCTTGCCGCTTGCGACCGTGCTCGATTTCCGCTTGGACCCGCTCCGTGAGTTGACCAGGGACACGCGCGGGCCTCTGTTGACCTTCCTGGGCATGTCGTCAATGGCAACCACGCTGGTGTTGCTGGTGATTGCAACCAACGTTGCCGGCCTGCTATTGGCGCGGGCACTCAGGCGGCGGCGCGAAATCTCCATCCGGATGGCAATGGGCGCGAGTCGCGCGCGAGTCGCGAGGCAACTACTGACGGAGACCGTGACGCTCGGGTTGATAGGCGCAATCGTGGGCGTCGTAGTCTCTGTGTGGGGGTTCAATTTGATCCCCTCGGTGCAGCTCCCCTCTATGGTGTGGGAGATCGATTTTGGTTTGAGCGTCGACACCCGGGTCTTGCTCATTTCGGCATCTGTTGCGTTGGCAATCGGCGTTTTCGCCGGCCTTGCACCTGCGCGTCATGCTGCGTCCCTCAACCTCGCGGCCCGGCTGCGGCAAACTGATCTTCTGCTGCCAGGAGGCAAGGCTCGGCTCAGGACCGCGTTCGTAGTGACGCAGATCGCCGTCTCGGCGGCGCTATTGGCAACGGCCACGCTTTTTTCGCGAGCGGTACAACAGAATCTCAATGTCGAACTGGGCTTCGACGCCACGGGCGTCGGTGTGGCGAGCGTCGCACTCGGTTCTCACGGGTATGACGCGTCGCGGAGTCGTGTCTTCTTCGAGGACCTCGTCGCGCGGCTGCAGGCACACCCCGCCGTCGCATTTGTCGGGATCGGGCGCTCCACACCCTTCAGCAACAGTTCTAACGGCCACACGGTTTCGCCCTCGGACCACTCGGGATCGGCCACGCAGGCATTTCAGGTCGGGTATAGCACCGTGGATGCGGGTTACTTCGACGCAACCAGAACGACGATCCTCGCCGGCAGAGGGTTTCGGAGTGACGACAGACAGAGTGAAACACCGGTGGTCATCGTGAACGAAAACCTCGCGAGGCGCGTCTGGCTGGGGAGGTCACCGCTTGGAGAAACCATCGGTATCGCGGGGAGGCACCGCGAGGTGATCGGGGTCGTCCGGGACGGCAAGATCGCTGACTTAGACGAACCACAGCGGGCCCACGCGTTCGTGCCGATATCGCAGAGCCGCCTCTCGAAAACCCTCGTGTACGCTCGCGGCCGAGGCTCGGCGAGCGACGCGTTGAGGGCAATACGCGAGGAGGTAGCCGAGCTGGATCGAAACGTCGCGCTCGGATCGGTCATGCCATTGTCCGAGATGATCGGATACCACATCCTCCACCTCCGCATTGCGGCCTGGTTCATAGGGGCGTTCGGAGTAGTCGGACTCGCATTGGCGTCACTCGGAGTCTACGGCATCTTCGCGTACCAGGTAGCCGCGCGAACCAGGGAGTTCGGCATTCGGCTCGCCCTCGGCGCGCAGGGCACCAATCTCGTTAAGGACGTACTCACGCGCGCGTGTGCAATCGTCGGTCTCGCAACAGCAGTTGGTGTGCTCCTCGCGATGGGTATGGCACGCGTCATCAGCGGTTTTCTGTTCGGCTTCGGCGGAGCCGAAGTTGTGGTCGTTTTCGGGGTGTGCATACTACTGGGTCTTGTTGCAGTCTTGGCGAGCTACCTGCCCGCCAGGCGAGCGGCGAAGGTGGATCCGGTGGTTTCGTTGAGGGTGTAAGGGGGGGAAAGCACGGAACGAACCAAGAGCCTACTGCGCTCACGTAGAGTTGTCTCCGGAAAACCCGGGGCGGTTCAGTGTGGCGTACTGGTTATTCACGGCTGAGAAGATGTTTGACTCGCCGACGTTAGCGGCTCTGCTCGTTGCGCATTCAAGCCAGGAACCCGTGCCTCCAAGTCGACGTGTGGATGTAAAGATCCCGGCGCCGTTCGACGCCCTAGTGCTCGATTGCCTCATTAAGGACCCCGATAGCAGTGTGCAGAGTGCCGAACACATTGTAGAGCGTCTGGAGCAGATCGAGTTTGCCGCGCCGTGGTCATCACACCGAGCTGAGAGTTGGTGGCAGGATGGGCGGTAGGGCGGTAACGAGAATCGAACACACATCCGGACTCCCGTTCCTGAGCGAGCGTCCCTCTAGCATCGGAAGCATCAGCGGTACATCTTAGCGAATCATGAGCGACTCCCGTGTCCGCCGGAGCCCCATTGAGATCTGCAACGCCTGTGGATTGCCTCTCTTGGAAGGCGCACTCAGCTGTCGATCGTGCGGAGCGGCACCTAGCGTTGGGAGCGACGGTGCCGAAACCGCGGAGCTGACTAGAGATTTGATTGTCAAATACCTGAAATACCTGCGAGATTTCGCCGCGCAATTGTCGACAAAACACGATCTCGAGCAGCACGAGTTGGAGCAGCTAAAAAGGGAATTTGACCTCTTCAGAGCGCGAGCTGAACGGTCCAGGGAGGTAGAGGATTCGTTTAAGGAACGCTTGAAGGCGATCGAGCTCAACATCAAAACTAATCCACTAAAGACTACTTCGGAGAAGGTGGTATACGGTTGCCTTCTGGCGCTGCTGGGCCCGTGGCGGGGTATCGTGAGAGCGAGTCGCGAGAGAAGAGACAGAATGGAAATCGCCATCGAGTTCAGGGATAAGGTCTCTCAACTACTCTTTAGTCTAGCCGGATTCGCGAGTTAGACGTTGTCGAGCTTCACGCTTCCGCAAGCGGCCAGACTGGGGGAATGATGGTTCGAGAAGCATGTTGGTTGGTTGTGGTATGTTGCACATTTACCCCTTGCCAGAACCACGCACTCCAGGCTCAACAGCCCTACCCACCGCTCCACATCCATAGTGTGAACATCGTTCCAATGGATCGCGAGCATGTCTTGGTCAACTCGGCGCTGATCGTTGAAGACGGGCAGATCACTTCCTTTGGTGCCACAGGCACCGTCGTCGTACCAGATGGCGCCGTCGATATTGATGGGGCAGGGAACTACCTGATTCCCGGATTGTGGGACATGCACGTTCACCTCATGCCCGACCCGGAGAACACGGATGCTCTTGAAAGCACTCTCGAAACATTTGTGCGGCAGGGTGTCAC
>JBDGYW010000030.1:0-19377 GCA_039588935.1 Gemmatimonadota bacterium
CCACTGGGTCGACCGGCACATTTTCATGCGGACCGTGGTTACCGGTAGCCACGCCGGCGATTTTGTCAACCACATCCATTCCATCGACCACCTTCGCGAACACGGCATAACCAAAATCGCGAGTACCGTGATCGAGGAAGTCGTTGTCTTGCAGATTGATGAAGAACTGTGACGTGGCGCTGTCTTTGGCCTGATTGCGCGCCATCGCGAGCGTTCCTTTGAGGTTCTTGAGGCCGTTGTCGGCTTCGTTGGTGATTGGCGAGTGAGTCTCCTTCTGTTCCATCTGTGCGTCGAAGCCGCCGCCCTGTATCATGAATCCCGGAATGACGCGGCGGAAGATCGTACCTGCGTAAAACCCTTCGTCCACGTACTTCAAGAAGTTCTCCACAGTCGCCGGCGCCTGATCCGGACTCAGTTCAGTTCTTATGGTTCCGTGTGAGGTCTCGAATACGACCATTAGATCGACTCCTTAGATGGGGTTGCTGCAATGGAAGTCACGTCATATGCGGGAACGCCAGAACCTGGCCTCCGCAATCAGGCTCGTATCATTGTCAACAGCATCTTGAACTTCGCCGCAGCCTGCACGGCGTGCGGAATGCCCGCTGGCAGGAGAAGCACTTCTCCGTGTGTGACTCTGTGCGTCTCCTCGCCTACTGAGATATCCGCCTCTCCGTCCACGACCTGCACCAGCGCATCGAACGGCGCTGTGTGTTCGCTCAGGCCCTCGCCCGCGTCGAACGCGAACAGCGTGACCGTTCCCTTCTCCTTCTTCAACAACGTGTTGCTCACAACTGATCCCTGTTGGTAATCCACCAACCCGTTGAGAGTCACTGGTGTGAGCACAGATGCCTTCTTGTCTTGATCTGCCATACTGCTCCCATCCTCATATCGAGGCACGAATTTGCACCGCGGTCGGCGGCTTCATTATCTGGGAAGATGGTCTAGTGCTGGCATGACCGCTACCTGTCGCGCCTGTAGTCGCGGACACTGATCAACCCAACATCTGTACCGGACGGGCCCAGGTCGCGCTGGCAAATGCCGATCATGCGTTTTCGGCGGCGATTCCCCGGCGGGGAGGGTGCGGTTACGTCGACGACGGCTCTACGGGGATTCCTGCTGTGGCGCTACCACTCCCGCACCAAGACGTGCAAGAATCTTCGAGGTCTTCTTTGGTTCCTCCAGCGTCGCCTTTGCCTCCAGGGGGGCGAGTGGCATCACTTTCAATCCGACCATGAATGCGAAGCCAATTATCCCCAAAACACCCAAGGTCTGCAGCACTTCCAGGAAACTCACGGTGTACTGCATTACACCTTCACTAAGGACCGTACCTGTTACCTCCATGCCGGGAAACAGGTCGGGTGGGTGAACGAGCCCAGGAACCACGATCAGGAACCGTTCGCAAAGCACACCAATCACTACCAGAGTGGCCGAAAAAGAGATCCATGCTATCGATGTGCCGGTCCGCTTCACGAACAGCAGTATTGCCGGTACTATCGATCCAAATCCTATTAGCCCGAACCAAAACAGAACGCTGTGAAAGCCTCCGAACAGGAAGAACATGCCGGCTTCACGAGACTCTGTCAGATAGATACGATGGACGTTTTCAATCAACATCAGATAGAGTGTGACCAGGAGAAAGATCGCCAGCAGGCGGCGACCCAGCCAAACAATGATCTCATCATCCAGAGTACGGTTCGTGGCTTTGAACAGAACGACGTTCACGAGTATCATCAACGCGGCACCCGACGAAAGGGCCGCCGCAACGAAGCTGGGCGGAAGCAGCGAAGAGTTGTAAAGCTCCCGCGGCACGAAGGCGAATATCGCACCCGTCCCGGTGTGCGTGCCGATTGCCCACAGGACCACGACCAACGACACGATCTTTGTCAGCGTACCCTTTTCCTTCATGAGGGCCCATAGATAGAGGACACAGATCATTATGTGTCCCGAATATAGACCGGGATTGATCGAAAACATCGACTGGAAATTGAAATATGTGAACGGCTTGACGAAGACTCGGTCGATGCGTCCCTGGTCGGTCAAGATCGAAAGGAGGCCCGCAATCAAGAAGAGCATTGCGAGGTAAGCCGCGATTCTCGCAAAGGGCTTGTACTGCATCTGGCCGAAAATACCGTACAAGCCCGATACAACCAGAGATCCTGCTGAAAGGCCGATGTAGAAGATCGCCATGGAGATCTGGAGGCCCCACGGCACGCGATTTGTCATCCCCGACAGCTGCAGCCCGTGAACGTGCATCAGGTACGTAGCGTAGACACCCACTAACGTAAATAGTGCGAGGAGACCCGTTACCATATAGTATGGCGTCGATTTGCCCTCGATTGGCGCGAACTTGACGTCCATCCCGCTACCTCTCAATCAATGGGACTAAAGGCCCAGGTAGAACACCTTCGGTTGCGTACCCCAGTCTGCCCGGATACGCTTGACTGGAGCTTCGGCGACTATTCTCGACACTTCACTGTTCGGATCGTTCAGGTCCCCGTGCATCAGAGCACCATTGTTGGCGTTCTGACACGCTTCCACACATGCTGGCTGTAGGCCTTGATCCAGTCGATGCGCACAGAACGTGCAAGATTCTGCAACGCCATGCGACCTGCGTGGGAATGCCTTGTTGGGCCATGCAGGATTTTCCAGGTAGTTGAAGTACCTGGCATTGTACGGACAGGCTATCATGCAGTACCGACAGCCGATACACCTGTGATGATCGACGACGACTATCCCGTCCTCACGCTTGTACGTGGCCTGTACGGGACACACCTGGGCACACGGCGGGTTCTCACAGTGATTGCACATCAACAGCACGGATTTCTCGGTGTGGTCGTCGGAATCCTTGCTGCTGACATTCACCTTTCTGATCCAGTGGATATCCCACCGTTCATCTCCGTGAAACGCAACGTTGTTCTCGTTGCGGCACGCATCCAAACATGCCGTACAATCAGCGGAGCACCTGCTCAGATCGATAACCATGCCCCAGCGGCGCCCGGCCAGAGGTCCGCCAGAGCTTCCGTCCTGCGTGCTGCAGGAAGTCAGGAGGGGCAACCCGAGTACGCCTGAAGTCCCCGCCAACGCCGCGCCACTCTTTTCCAGGAACTTCCTTCTATCCATCGTGTCCCTCACCTTCTATCCGCAGACTGTCTTCGACTGATTCGGGATAGTAGTGACATCCGAAACAATCGACGCTCAGAGTGACTGCGTCGTGACACTTGTTGCAGAACTGCTCACGGTAGGTGTGACATTCCCTACAGCCACTCAGTGTGACGTCCTCCCTTATACCGCTACGGATGACGTCCTCTCTGGTTTGCTTGAGAAGGTCCATGTGACGGAAACGCATGTATTCCGTCGCCCTGACGCATTCACCCTCATCCGGGATGTCCAGGAATACCTGGTCGGTTGCGCTGCCCTGCGTGAAGACAGGTCTGACCAGACTGTATCCGAAGGGTGCCAGAATGATGAGAACGAAAGCCACCACCGCGAGACGATTGTTGTTCCTGAACAGGCCGCTGAGTTTATCCTGCATGTTCATACTCCTCCGGTCCCTTGGTCGGACCGGTACCATTCGAGTCGCGCCCAATGCGTTCGGCGAATACCATGGCGGCGAACCGGTAGAACACATGGGCAAACTTCGAGTAGGGCAGGTAGATCAGGAGCGAAAAGACGAAAACCAGATGCACGAAGTAGGCAACGTGCCTATGAGGCACCATCCGCAGATAGTGCATCGCTTCGGTTACAAACCCGGTGAACACGACCGCAAATAGCGTCCAGAGAAAGGCCCAGTCAAAGAAAAGGCTGAAACCGGCATTCGGGCGGTCTGTGAGGCGTTCCCATATCATCAGGACGCATCCCAGTAGAACGGCTATCCCACCGATATTGGCAAGAATCTTCCAGGGGCTCCAAAAGCTGAAGGGATAGACAAATTCACTCCCAACAAGGGGGTTGATTCGTCCCGTAATCACCCAGAGCGTGACAGCTGTCAGAGCCAGGAACCCGAACAACAGGAGGTAGTGAGCTACGGCACGAGAGTTTCGCGCCCTGCACTTCGTGAAGTTGTCGTGCGTGATGACCTTCTTGAATGTGTCAACAATGCTCGCTGCTAGCCCCTTCTTCGGCGCGGTGCCGCCCCACCAGGCATCGCTCGTACTCATTGCCCCCCAGAACCGCACTACGCCAACGACAATGGCAATGATGGCAAACAGTCCAAAAACCCCGAAGAACGAGTTCAGCAGCCAGTGAGGGAACATCGGGGAGTAGGAGTATACGATCTCCTCACCGGTAGGAGCGGCAAAGCCCAGCGCGTTACCAATGCTGTCCCTCAGCAACAGAGCCAACCCCAAGAGCACAGTCGGGATTCCCAAGCGGAGGGGAATGTGCTTGCGTTGATTGATCAACTTCGCGAGGAAGCGAGGGGTTGCGTAGTGAAGTACACTCTCCCTCCTGATAGCGGCGAGCACCTCGCCCGGGCGACCTCCACGCGGACACCTGGTCGAGCAGTCGTTGCACTGGTGACACAACCAGACGTCCGGATCTCTGAGGAGTCGATCTCTCATGCCCCAGGCGGCCCAAGCCATCTCCTTGCGCGGAAAAGGGTGTGTCTCGGGCGATAAGGGGCAAGTGGCCGTACAGGTACCGCACTGAAAACACTTCTTGTAGGATTCCGCGCCCTGTACGCTGATTGCCCGTATGAAATCGAGATCGGGCTCGATTTGGACGGGTTGCCCGTTCCCAGACATGGCAGGACGTGCTAACGGAGGTTCCTGCCCCATTGCGTTGACATTCTCAGGCGCCGTTGCTTCAGCAGTTTCCACGGTCGTATTTCCTCCGGCAACTCATTAGAGTGGCCCAAAACCACAACTGCTGCGTCCCGCTACAAGTCAATCACATCCCAGTTACATCCCCTTGAACGGGTTCATTCCGATCTCCTCGACGAGTTCTGCGAAGTTCTCGAAGATCTTTGGCAGCTTCTCATAATCGGATATCTGTATCTCGTGTAGTTCCACCCTCTCAACATCCATCGCCATCTGTTCGAGCTTCTCTCTCACATTCTTTTCGCGGGTCGCGGCTAATTCACTTCCCTTGATAAAGTGGCACTGGTAGTCGTCTCCGTACTTGCAGCCAAGCATGATGACGCCGTCGAAGCCGGCAGACATCGCGTCGGTGACCCAAACGGTATTGATCGATCCCAAGCACCTGAGCGGAATCACACGGATAAACGCGTTCACGTTCAATCGGTGTTGACCCACGAGGTCTAGAGCCGGAAATGCGTCGTTCTCACACGCGAGAACGAGTATGCGAGGCTTCTCGTCGAACTCGTCTGGTACATTCACTGCCTTGATCATGGATCCCACGATGTCCACCGAATAGTCCTTGAACGACACAATGCGTTCCGGGCAGGCACCCATACACACGCCACATCTGCGGCATCGTGTCGCCTGGTAAAGGGGCGTTCCCTGTTCGTCCTCGTTGAGCACGCCGAAGGGACACTCTTCGGTACAGCGTTTGCACTTGGTGCACCTCTGAAGGTTGAAGTCCGGGTAGGACATGTCTCCTGAGCGGGGGTGAACGGCTTCCCCTCGCGAGGTCATTTCAACGCATTGAATTGCCTTGAGCGCAGCACCGGTAGCATCTTCTTTGCTTGCTTTGCCGTCCATTGGCTGTCGCGTGGCCCCGGTCGGGTAGATCCCGGTTCGCCGACTTTCGTACGGGAAGCAGATGAAGTGTGAATCAGGGAAACCGTATTCGAGACTCGGCAGATCGGGTCCTTGCCGGTAGTTGAGGTGGAGGATGCCCGTCCCCTCGTGATGCTTGAGTTTCTCCACGGTCTCCGCTGCGTCCTGCTTCTTGGCGTCGGAGTCTCCCTCTACAGCATTGATCTTCGCGTCCTCCAGGAGCCGAATGGCCTCTCCATCCGCGGCGTTGGGTACCATTCCAGCCGCGAGAACGACCAGGTCCACATCGACCTGAATCTCCTCACCGACCATAGTGTTCTGCGCCGTGATACTGAGCTTGCCATTACCACTCGCGGTCACATCTGACACCTCGCCCCGAGTCAGGAATATGCCATGGTCTTCCTGAGCCCTGCGGTAGAAGTCCTCGTACTTGCCTGGTGTACGCATGAACTCGTAGAAGATGTATGCCTTGGACTCAGAGTCGTTCTCGCGGAGATACAGAGCTTGCTTGAGCGATGTGAGACAGCAGATAGACGAGCAGTAGGAATGATGTTCCTTCTCTTTTGAACCGCCACACTGTATGAACGCGATACTTTGCACCTCTTTGCCGTCTGACGGCCGAGTTATCCGACCGTGTTCCTTGACCATCTCCTCGAGTTCGACGTTACGGATCACGTTCTCAAGCTTGCCGTAAGGCAACGAGTCTCTGGGTTCCTTGGGCTTCCATCCGGTGGCCTGTACGATCGAGCCCACCTTGAACTGGTCCTGGATCTCGCCTTTCGGTTTCCCATTGCCAGTTGAGGCCAGCGTCACATCGAACAACCCAGGTGCACCCACGATATTGCTTAGCACGGCCGAGGTGTACACGTGAATCTTCGGATTCGCGTGCACTTCCTCCACCAACGCTTCGATGCCGGTATCCTCCAACTCTCGATATGGTGGTTTGGTCGGAATCGACTTATGCTGTTTCGCCAACCAGCCGCCCAACTTGTACGTCCTCTCAACCAGCCTAACCTCGTACCCGGCCTTGGCCGATTCCAGTGCGGCTGTCATCCCGGCAATCCCGCCGCCAACGACCAGTATGGTCTTGTCGATTTCGTCTTCCGGAAGGAATGGTTCAACCTGTTGCATCTTCTGTACTTTGGTGATGTACATGCGGAGGTAATCTTCCGCCATCATCTGTGTGTCTTCGTCTTCGGGCGGCAGACACCACACCACCTGTTCGCGCAGGCCGACTTTCTCCACGATAACGTTGGAGGGGAATGCGCTTGCATCATATCGGCGCGGGGAAATGCCGGCGATGACGACCTTGGTCAGCCCTTCGCTCACTATGTCCGCTTTGATGGCCTCCAATCCCGTGCCTTCACAAGACTCAACCGTCTTACAGAACGGCACACTGAACTCATCCGTAGCCACTGTGCAGAGAGCGTCGAGGTCGAGGGCTTCGGTTATCCCGTAACCCGTGCAGATGAATACGCCGATCTTCTCATCCATTGGATTCGCCTCCCCCGTTGAGGCACTGAATAGCTTTCAGTGCGGCTGCCGTAGCCTCCTTAGTCGCTTTGGATACATCGCATGGATGGGTGGCACATCCAGCTGCGTAGACTCCGTCGATATCGGTGGCCCCATCGACAAACCCGTATTCGTCGTACTCGATATCGAAGGGGATCTTGACGTCAGCTGTGTTCGGCACGACCCCGGTGGCCAGAACCACCATGTCGAACTTCAGACCTGGCTTCTCACCCGCAATAGTGTCTTCTACCGCGAGCATTAGGTCTTTTGTGTCGGGATCCTCAGTGATCTCGGCAACTTTGCCTTTGAAGAAGGCAACGTTCGAATCATCTAGCATGCTGTAGTAGAACTTCTCCAATCTGCCGATGGTGCGGATGTCGATGTAGAAGACCGTCACATTAGAGTCCTCGTTCTTCTCCCTGACGTACCTCGCTTGCTTCAGTGACGCTGTGCAACAGACCGCCGAGCAGTAGGGAAGGTGGTTCTCATCACGCGACCCGGCACACTGCACAAAAGCAACGTTGTTGGCCAGCTTGCCATCTGACGGCCGCAGGATCTCACCGCCCGTGGGTCCGCTATCCGAAGCCAGTCGTTCCATCATCACGTTGGTGATCACATTGTCGAACTGTCCAAAACCGAGATTGTCGAGCTTCGTCGCATCGTACGGACGCCATCCCGTGGCAATAATGACTGCACCCACGTCGACTATGATTTCTTCCTCACTCATGTCTAGATCGATCGAACCGGAGGGACAGACTTCGGTCAGCGTACCGGCGTCGGCTTCCGAAAGAGCTTCCCTGTCGAGCACATGAAGCGGCGGATACGCCATCTCATGCGGATAGTAGAGCGCTTTGACTTTTCCAACGCCGAGGTTCAAGTCATTGGGCCGCTCTGAGTGCAGCTGCGCAGCGACCGAGTCGTCTAGTGCAGGATCGCCCGTTACGTAGCGCGGCCGGATCTTAATGAGCGCTTTGAAATCCCCCGCCTTGCCAAGTATCTCCTCCACGGTGGCCAAGGTGTGGACGGTGATCCTAGGATTCTGTCTGATGCGGCGAGCGTTGATCTCGAAACCACACGTCGGTGGACACATTTTTGGGAAGTAACGATGCGTGCGCATCACTCGGCCACCGAGAAAGGCTTCCTTTTCCACCAGGATTACGGGGTACCCGACTTCGGCAGCTTCCACCGCCGCCGTCATACCTGCGATCCCCCCTCCGATCACAAGAATGGGTTTCGCCTCAGCAGTCATGAATCTCTCTCTTGAAAGAGGTCGCTATGTTCTCGTTGTGTTGGAAGCGTAGACTCGAACGGATGTGAGTAGGCTGGAGCGGAGAGCCCAGCCTGCTCTTCTGAGCAACGAGTCTGGTTGGGGGAGAATGAGCGGCGCGTGCCAGCAACGCTATACAGTCCGGCCGTGGCATTCCTCGACAACATGCGCCGAACTTGTGCTGACCTTCCCGCCGCGCAAGCTTCATCAAAGCACCCCCGGTGCCAGCCTTCTATTGCAAACGATGGCCCTTCGGACTCGTCGTCGAGCGGGCGTCGAACTACGGCGTCTGGACGGCGGCGGGGCCCAAAAAGGCCACCGACACGTTGTTCCCAATCTCGTGCAAACCTTGACCGTATGAAGCTGTGGCTAGGTACAGCGATTGGCAAGAGTCGCACTCCATGAGTTCTTCCAGGGAGGGAGAAGCACGCAAAACACGCATTTGACACGTGAACCGTCACGGGTGACACGTGAACCGTCACGGGTGACGCGTGAACCGTCACGGGTGACGCGTGAACCGTCACAGATGACGCGTGAACCGTCACGGGTGACGCGTGAACCGTCACGGGTGACGCGTGAACCGTCACAGATGACGCGTGAACCGTCACAGATGACGCGTGAACCGTCACAGATGACGCGTGAACCGTCGCAGATGACGCATGAACTGCCACGGAGGAAGCGTGCTTTCGACATGGAACACAGAGCCAACAAGAGCGTAAATCGTTATCTGTCATATGGTTAGGTGTTATGGCTGCAGGAGCAAATCAGGATCGGTGACTACCTCAATGGTGAAGGCTGCAGGACGGTTGGAACAGCACATCTCATCGCCATCTTCCACTCATGACGCACCTCTTACGACACACAACCTACGAATCCGCCAATCTCGTGAATCCGTGGACGCGGCGCTACCTTTACAGAGAATCCCCGCGCTAGGAGCGGAATGGCCAGCGTTTTATACTGCATTGTCCAGTCATGTTGAGACGACATCAGCTCATCTGGAAGATAAACGGGGTATTCCTCGCCATCCTCGTGTGCGTCCTCGGAATCTCGGGGTACGTGACAAACGTGATATATGAACGCGCCGCGCTGGGATCGGCGCGAGACATCTCCCGAGTGAGTTCCGACCTGATTCTTCAGAACATCAGGGAGCTCATGAGGACGCGCCACCCTAGCGGCCTCGGCGACTTGTTAGATCGGTTTGCCACCGACAACCCCCTTTACAGCGACATTCGCGTGGTAGCGCACGATGGCCGTGTTGTTGCTGCGATACCCGTCACCGACACAACAGTAGTCGATGCTACAGCCTGGCCATGCAGCGTCTGTCATGCGCAGGGTGATGTGGTGTATGACTCGACGGTTGAGATCTACGAGGAGGTTATCGAACTGGAGAACCACGAGAGGGTGGTCTCACTCGTCACTCCGGTGCTCAGAGAGGAAGGCTGCTCTGGCACCGATTGCCACGACGCGCCTGCCCCTTCCCCGATTCTGGGCGTGTTGCAGGCCGACTTCTCCCTGAGTAGTGTGGACGCCCTCGTAGCCCAGCGGAATTTCCATACCATCATCGCGGTGCTGATTTCCATTATCCTCGGCACGATCGCCACTTGGTGGATGATGGACCGTCTGGTCGGACAACGAATCAGGACACTTCGGGAGGGTGCTCAACGCATTTCCCAAAAGGACTTCAGCTTCCGATTCAGAGACGAGAGAGGTGACGGAATCGCCGAACTCGAGGGCGCTTTCGATAACATGACATCTGAACTCTCGTCGACACTTTCCGAACTCACGAGTACGAAGGAATACCTGCAGGGGATTGTCGAGAGCTCCGCGGACATCATCATCACTGTGGATCCAAACGGTTTCATCAAGACATTCAATACCGGCGCTGAGCGGGCATTGGGATATTCGCGCAACGAGGTGATTGGTGAGAGAATTGAGATGCTGTTCGCCGATCCACGCGAGAGGGACGTCGCCATTGCACAACTGGAACACGATGACCACGTGATCAACTATGAAACCCACTTCAAGACCTGGGACGGAGAGGTCCGCAATGTGATCCTCACGCTCTCGCGACTCCGTGCCCCGGACGGGACTTCGAAAGGCACGTTTGGAATCAGCAAAGACATCACTGAGCTGATGGGTCTTCAGCGCCAGCTCCTACAGGCGGAAAGGCTCGCAGCGATCGGCCAGGCGGTCACCGGTATCCAACACTCGATGAAGAACATGCTGAACGCCCTGAAGGGCGGCTCGTATATGGTGAAAGTCGCCATGTCAAAGGACGACCGCGCGCTACTCGAGGAGGGATGGGGGATCGTACAACAAGGCATTGAGAGCATGACCATGTTGTCCAAGAAGATGCTGCTCTATGCCAGGGAGTTGAAGCCTGAACTCGAGAGAACCGACCTCCGGAAGCTGTTGGAGGCGATTCACCACGTGGTGAGCCAGACAACCCACGACGAGGGCATGAAATTCAGTACAGATGTCGAGGAAGATGTCCCTCTGGTGCTCTGCGATTCCGGTCTGATCCATTCCGTGGTGATGGATCTCGTCTCCAACTCGATTGACGCCTGCGCGCAGCAGGTATACGATGACGGCGGGCCAGAGATTAGCGTTGCCGTTCGTCACCCGCTACGTTCCGATCATGTTGTGATCGAGGTGAGCGACAACGGCGGGGGGATGCCTGAAGAAGTGAGAAAACATATCTTCACTCCGTTCTTCAGCACCAAGAAGAAACTCGGCACCGGAATGGGCCTGACACTAACGAAGCGAATGGTGTCTGCTCACGGTGGTAGCTTGAATGTGGAATCGCAGCCTGGCAGTGGCTCAACGTTCCAAGTAATGCTCCTGATTGACTGGCCCAAAGACTAACCGGATTTGGAGGATCCTAAATGCCCAAGAAAGTCCTAGTCATTGACGACGATGAGAACACGGTCAGGTTCTTCTCTTTGGCTCTCAGCGAGAATGGATATGAACCTATCGGTGCCTTCGACGGCAATGAGGGCCTAGAGAAGGTCCGGGAGGTGCAGCCCGATCTCATAGTACTGGATGTGATGACGCCACGCAGATCGGGGTTCGTGTTGTTCAAGCAAATCCGCAAGAATCCAGAATTCGAGAAGATTCCCGTCATCATGGTCACCGGTGTCGCCGAGGAACTCGAGAAGCAGATGGAACAGGAACAGACAGGTGAGGATCGCTTTGACGGCCTCAAGCAGTCTCTTGCGCACGCCATCACCAAGATGAGAGAAGAAGGCCTTGTGAAGCCGGAGAAATTCGTCGACAAACCTGTCGATCCCGAAGACCTCGTCGATGCGGTGAGGGAACTAATCGGCGAGTAGTCTACACCAAACAAACCGCGGGCGAGTTCTCGCTCGCCCGCGCTCTCAGAACACTTTCCAGACTATTTCAGTCTGCCTGTCGGTGACACATCAAGCACTGAGAATTCTCTCTCCCCTCGTGGTTCGCGGGCGTATCCGTAACCGGCTCCATCGCCCCCGGCGCATGACACATCAGACAATCATCTCGTCCCGCAAGATCGTGTTGGATGGCAGGAGGATCGGTCGTGAGGAGTGGTGACTCCGGTCCGTGACACCACAGGCAGGTCATGTTCACTCGATCAGTATGACTTGGAGGAATGTCCGTCACCGGATCCATGGCACCCACTTGGTGGCACATCAAACAATCGTCGCGGCCCGCTAGATCGTGTGGGACCGGCATGGGGCGTAGTACTTGCGCAACTGCCACAGTAACAGACACGCCCAACAAAACCACAGACCCGGTAACCGCGACGAAACGTCGTTCGTTCATTTATTTACTCCTTGTTCATCAGCATGCTCGACATCTGATCTTACACCGCACATCCCCCCCACGACAACACTGATCCCCCAATACAACCAATACCGCATCATCCGCGTGTAGGATCCTTCATCCTTCGTCATCACACGCTACAGATGACACAGCGGCTGGCCATGAGTGGGTGCCCACCCTAACTTGTCGCTTCCCGCAGCGAACGGAAAAACTTGGCCATGCTCTCCCCCGAACAGCGTAGGGTACTGGCGGCCGTGTGTGAAGCGATCCTTCCTGCGACGGAGTCGGACAGCGACTCTCTCGAAACGTTGATGTCAACGATGAGCAGAGTTGAGCACTTGATCGCGTCGTTGAGTGAACCGGCCGATCGTGCGCGCCTTCTGGCATTGCTCTCCGCACTGGACTCACCTGTCGTCAATCTCGTGTTGAGCGGCCGGTTCGGTTCGATCGCCAAGATGGACATCGCAGCCCGTCAGGCTGTGCTCAAGACCTGGGCACACTCGCGCTTCGGCCTCAGGCGAGCGGGGTTCCAGGCACTGAAGCGCCTAGCAAACGTCTCCTATTATTGCTGGCCCGATGGTGACGATTTGCATGCCGCATGGCGCACGGCCGGTTACCTAGGTCCGCTGCCCCCACCGGAACGGACAGTAGAACCACTGAGAACCCTGGAGGTCGATGCGAATACGACTTTCGATTGTGATGTTGTGGTTGTCGGTTCGGGTGCGGGTGGTGGCGTAGTCGCCGGGGTCTTGGCTGGTGCGGGGCACTGTGTGGTTGTGCTCGAGAAGGGTGCCAATCTGTGCACCAGCGACATGACCCAGATAGAAGGCGAAATGCTGGGAGCGTCCTACCTCGACGGTGGCCTAATGATGACCCAGAGCGGTTCAATGCCGATCCTCGCCGGGAGCTGTGTGGGAGGCGGCACCGTCATCAATTACACGACGAGTTTCCCGCTCCCGGAGAGAGTGCAAGCCGAGTGGGACGAGTTGAGCGGCCTCTCGCTGTTCTCCAGCGAGCGGTTTGGCGAATCGCTGGATCGAGTCTCCAAGAGACTGAACGTCGGGACCCGATGGACAACACCGGGAAAGAGGGATGAGATCCTGGAGCGTGGGTTGAAGAAGCTCGGATGGCACGTGGACGTAATGCAGCGCAACGTGACGGACTGCCCTGAGGGTCTGGAATGTGGGTACTGCGGGTACGGATGCCGACACGGCAGCAAGAATGACACCGCACGCACTTATCTCATGGATGCGGTCGCCGCTGGCGCACGGATTATCGCGGGTTGTGACGTCCAGAAGATCCACATCGAGCGCGGACGCGCAACCGGCGTTTCCGGAGCAGTAAGATCAGCGGATGGGACCTCGTTTAAGGTGACCGTGCACGCGCCAGTAGTCGTCGTCGCATGCGGTGCCCTTCACACCCCGGCACTACTCAAGCGATCGGGTCTCGCGAACCGGAATATCGGACGAGGTCTCAGGCTCCATCCCGCATCTGGCACAATGGGGATCTTCCCCGAGCGGGTCGAACCATGGAGCGGATCTCTACAGACACGCTACTCAGATCAGTTTGCTGACATCGATGACGGATACGGGGTCAAATTCGAGACGGCTCCGATTCATTTTGCCCTGCCTGCCAGCGCATTCGGATGGGAGAGCGCCGAGCGGTATCGTGAGGACGTTGGCCGGCTGGCCCATACCGGCTTGGTCGGCTTGCTGCTCAGAGACAGAGATCCCGGTCGGATTTCCTTTACGAAGCAGGGTCGGCCGCGAGTCCATTACGATCTGTCCCGCTATGACGCCGCACATATCCACCAGGCGGTTCGCGGAGCGGCAGAGGTGCTGGCGGCCGCCGGCGCGACCGAGATCGTGACGTTGCACTCACCGCCGGTACGCGTGCGACCTGGGCATGGCCGTTGGCTCGACGACTTCAGCGATGCCTGCACGTCCCGGGGTTACCGGCACTGTCGTATGTCGTATATCACCTTTCACCAGATGGCCAGCTCGTCCATGGGAGCCGATCCTAAGCGGTCAGTCGTCGGCGAGGCCGGCGAGTCTCACGAGACGCGTGGCCTGTACGTAGCCGATGCAAGTGCATTCCCCACATCCAGCGGCGTCAACCCAATGATCACGATCATGGCGATCGCGGACCATGTCGCTCGTGCGATAGATGAGTCGAAGTGACCCTTTAGGAGCGAAGAGTCTCCAGCACCTTTGACGGGTGATCGGCTGCCTTTGGAACTCGACGCCAACGTTTCTTCACCTTACCGTTCGGATCGACCCATACGGTCGATCGGATCACTCCCTGAACCTTCTTCCCGTACATCACCTTTTCGCCGAACGCCCCGTACTTCGTCATGACTTTCTTGTCGGGATCTGAAAGGAGGATGAACGGGAGTTCGTGCTTGGCGGCGAACTTCTCGTGGGAGGTTTCACTGTCCGGAGAAATCCCAACGATCACGGTATCCGAGTTCTTGAAATCTTCCCAAAGATCGCGGAAGCCCTGAGCTTCTTTGGTGCAACCTGGAGTGTTGTCACGTGGATAGAAGTAGACAATCACGTTCTTGCCTCGGAAATCCCTGAGCGCGACTTTGTCACCGTTCGCATCCATCAGCGTGAACGCAGGAGCCAGTTTTCCTTCTTCGATCGTCACGGTTTCTCCGTCAAGTATAGTTGTTCGTTCGAGTAGACCTGTCCTTCGACATTCAAGCCCCTTCTCCTTAAGTACTATGCTCTGCGGCCGCGGAATTCCAGCCCTTCGATCAGGCCCGGTGAAGTCCAAGGGAATCCAGCGCTCCGACTAACGAATCGAGTGCGAAGACAGTGGCATGAAGAGCGCCGAGCCGGTCATCCTCAGAAGCTCGGTTCAACCACACCGACCTGATTCCAACGGCTGTCGCTCCCAGAACATCCACCTCGAAGTCGTCACCTACCATGAATACTCTTTCAGGAGGAAGGTCCAGCTTCCGCAAAACTGTCTGGTAGTAGGCCTCGGACGGTTTTCGATAGCCCACGACCTCGAGGCAAAAAATGCGATCGAAGAGTCCGTCGAGACCAACTCGGTTGAGCGCATTTCTGATTGCGCGCTCGCCAGAGTCAGCTGCGTTTGTGGCCAAACAGACGAGGGCGTCGTGCCTGATCTGCGTGACGGCCTCACTGACACTTGGTACCGCTTCCACCTTTGGCCAGTGCTCCATTGGGCCGGAATACTCCGTGAACACCCGCATCACGGTGTCGCCCCAATCGAGCAGTACACACTGGTTGTGCCTCGCCGCGCCCATTTCGTTCACAAGACCTGATCCAATTCGGGCACGCTGCGCGGCTCCCATCCATAATCCGACAGAGAGACCTTGCCACCCACGTCGAACACCACTCCCTCTGCTTCGAGCATCCGACGCTGCAGGTCGTCATAGCCCGGCACGGCCCTGGGGCTGATTAGCCCCTTCGCGTTGATCACTCGGTGCCAAGGAATGTCGTGTTCATCCGGTAGGGCGTTGAGCGCATACCCAACCTGGCGAGCATGGCCCGGGAGACCGGCTAGAGTCGCGATCTGACCGTAAGTAGCCACGCGCCCTGCGGGAATCCGCTGCACCACCGAGTAGATACGCGCATAACTAGTCGCAGCTGGCAACTTTAGGTCCGTCAATTACTAGGTTTTCTCACACCACTCCCTGGCATTCTGGAACATCCTGAGCCACGGAGAAACGATTCGCTCAGAATCCCAGTGAGGCGGCGTCCAGCCCCACTGCCATTGGAGGAAGGCGCGTTCCGGATGCGGCATCATCGCTAGGTGCCGACCATCCGGAGAGCACAGACCAGCGATGCCCCGTGGAGACCCGTTGGGGTTGAACGGATAGGTCTCGGTGATTCCGCTGTCGTCATTCACGAACCTAACCGGGGCCAGTCTCTCGTGTTCCACCCGGTCCAGCATACTTGGATTGGGGAAGAGTGCGCGTCCCTCGCCGTGAGCCACCCAGATGCCCAGCGTCGCCCCCTCCATCCCCGCGAACATGATTGCCCGACTCTCCAATATTCGCACGGTCGTGAAGCGAGATTCGAACCGGCCTGAAGCGTTTTTCACAAAACGCGGCTGGCTCTCATCGGGAGTGTCGTTCCAAGGCACCCATCCCAGAAGGGCATGGAGCTGGCAGCCGTTGCAGACTCCCAGGCTGAATGTGTCGGGTCGCTTGTAGAAGTCCTGGAACTGCGACCATAGTCCTTCGTTGAAACGGATTACACCTGCCCAGCCCTTGGCCGAGTCGAGCACATCTGCGAAGCTGAAGCCGCCGACGAAGACAAGGCCGCGAAAGTCGCTGAGCGCCACCCGGCCGGAAAGCAGGTCTGACATCATGACGTCCCAGGTGTCAAACCCCGCCGAGAAGAACGCTGACGCCATTTCACGATCGCCGTTGCTGCCTTCCTCCCGAATCACTGCCACTCGTGGCCTGTCCTCTGCTTCGAGTAGTGCCTGCGGAGTGGGCTGCACTACAAACGGGACCGCGAATGCGGGACCACGCCGATCCTTGAGTCCAGTCTGTTCCAGTTCCACGTGGTCGGGGGCTGCTTGAAGTCGGTCCAGCTGGAAGCTCGTTGCTTCCCATACGTCTCGAAGCTCCCTGACATCCCCGCGCAACACCTCCTCGCCGGCGCAACCAATCTTGACACTGTCATCGGTTTGGGTGGCTCCGATATTCAGGCAGGGTACGCCCACCGATGCGAATGCGTCGGCAACTCGTTCTTCATTGTCCTGGTCCACCTCGAAAAGCAAGCCCAGTTCCTCGGAGAAGAGTAGAGCCACAGGATCGACACCAGTCACTGCCAAATCGATATCGATTCCCACATTTCCGGCGAACGCCATCTCTAGGAGCGCAGTGATCAAGCCGCCGTCGCTACGGTCGTGGCCAGCCGAGATGTCACCGGTTTCGATCAACTCCTGAACCGTATTGAAGGCTCGCTTGAGCAGGTCCGGGTTCTCAACATCGGGAGTCTCATCACCAATCTGTGCATACACCTGCGCCAGCGCTGATCCGCCGAGACGGTACCTGCCACCCCCGAGATCCGCGTACAGGATGCGTCCAGTTCCCGGAAGTTTGAGATCTGGGGTCACGGTCTTGGTGATATCAGGACATGTCACGTAGGCAGAGATCGTCAACTCACCCGGCGCCTTGACCGTCTCATCGCCGCCCGCCCCGTCTGGTGCAAGCGCCGCCATCGACAGGCTGTCTTTGCCGCCATCGACCGCGATGCCCAACTCAATCATGATGGCCCGCATTGCTGCCACCGCATCGTACAAAGCCGCACCTTCACCGGGGAGTTTGGCTGCCCACATCCAGTTTCCAGAGCATTTCACGTCAGCTAGGGAACTAACACGCGCCCATACCAGGTTTGTGAGTGCCTCACCAACACTCATCCGCGCCATGGCCGCTGGATCGATCAAGCCCTTGATTGGTTGCTCTCCGATTGCCGTTGCAGCCCCGGTTACACCAAAGTGGCTCTGAGCGATCACGCCTACATCGGCGACCGTGAGCTGTAGGGGACCGACGCACGGTTGTCGGGCAATGAGTCCCGAGACGCTCCTGTCCACCTTGGTCGTTAAAAACCGTTTGGAGCCCACCGACAGCAGCCTCAACACGCGGTCGAGTGCGTCTCCCACCGTCAGCTCCTCCGGAAGGCTCAGCGGTTGCAGCACCGGTGCGATGCGATCTACTTCGAAGACCTTGCGGGGCATGTCACCAAGAACCGCGTCCAGGTCCAGATTCACGGGAGTTGAATCGTCCGCTGAGTCGTGCAGTACGATCTTCCCGTCCCCGGTAACGGCACCCACAAATGCCGCTGACACGTTTTCTCGATCGCAAAGTGCCAAAAACAGATCTGCGTGCTCCGGCCGCAACAGGAGTGCATCCTGCTCCTGGTATTCGGCGCCCCAGATTTCGAGGACCGAGAGTGTGTCATCGCCCACAGGGATCTCCCGAACCTCGATCTGCGCGCCAGCGGGTTCTACAATTTCCTTCAGGACGTTGCAGTTGCCGCCGGCACCCTGATCGTGAATGCTGACAATGGGATTCCCGTCGCCGAGTTCCACGCATGCGCGAATGACACGGTTCACCTTCTGCTCCATCTCCGCATCACCACGTTGCACAGCATTGAAATCGAGTTCGGCAACGTTCTCGCCCTGCACCATGCTCGATGCCGCTCCGCCTCCCATACCGATCCGGTACGCGGGGCCGCCGATCTTGACGACCAACATCTCCTCTGCCGGGCTTCCCTTCTCGACGTGCCTGGCATCCATCTGGCCGATACCACCGCTGAACATGATCGGCTTGATCCACTCGCGACGCTCACCGTTCGGCAGGCGTTGTCCGAACGTACGTGTGTACCCCTGTATGACGGGCTCGCCGAACTTGTTGCCGTAGTCAGATGCCCCATCGCTCGCCTCGATTTCTATCTGGAGGGGGGGCGCGAGGTTATCGGGGTATGTGAAGTTCTTCTCTTCCCATGGCAACGTGTACCCCGGAATGTGCAGGTTGCCGACGCAATAGGCCGCCGTACCCGCCACCACCAATGAACCCCTTCCGGTTGCGTGCACATCGCGTAAGCGTCCCCCGGTCCCCGTTTCGGCACCGGGGAATGGCGCAACACCTGACGGGAAGTTGTGAGTCTCAGCTGTGAAGATGATGTGGTAATCGAGGTTCTCCATCTTGAAAGCCGACTGCCGACCGGGCTCAGCCGGCACAATCGTCTTGATGGGGTAACCGCGGATCGCACTCGAGTTGTCGCGAAAAGCTATTGCACTGTTGGTCGGATTGGCCTCGAGAGTGTCCTGAATCAAAGCGATCAGGTGCTTCGATTGCTCCTCACCATCTATTACCAAGCGTCCCTTGAAGAACCAATGCCGGGAATGCTCGCTGTTCGACTGGGCAATGTCGAAACACTCCACGTTTGTAGGGTTCCTGCCGATCGTCTTCACGAACAGCTCGGCATAGTACTCGAGATCCCACTCGTCGAACGCCAGGCCCATTTCGCGGTTGATGCGTTCCAGCGCCGCTCGTCCCTCCTCAATCAGTGGCACCTCGAAGGTCGCTTCGGGCTGAACACCAGTCGCGAAGGTCGCCAACGGTTCAAT
>JBDGYW010000031.1:0-19309 GCA_039588935.1 Gemmatimonadota bacterium
CAACTGGCGCCATCCGCCCTTCCCACTCTCAATAGTGAGTTTCAGGCGGTGGTCTACGAGGCTCTCGAGAACTAAACGTTGGTGCTGTGATGACAGGGAAAGATGGGGTTGACGAGCATCGCAGCATTACAACTGAAGGTTGCCCCAGCAGGGTACACATGATACGCGCGCCAGTCTGGCGCGCGCCTCAGGATCCAGTTGGCCGAGTGCCAGGACTTTAAAGCAACGCGTCAAGCTGGCCAGCATGTGTGTACAGGTGTAGTTTAGGCGCCTGGACCAACCGAGGTCGCCAGCCGTGGCCGATGAAGTCCAAAGCCGTCTTGCCGCAGCGCTCTCCGACCGCTACACCGTCGAGCGGGAACTCGGCGCAGGTGGCATGGCGACGGTCTACCTCGCCGAGGACTTGAAGCATGAGCGGCAGGTGGCCGTGAAGGTGCTTCGGCCTGAACTCGCAGCAGCGTTGGGCTCCGAGCGGTTCCACCAAGAGATCAAGATCGCGGCGAATCTGCACCATCCCCACATACTCCCTCTCTACGACTCTGGTGAAGCCGACGGCTTCTTGTACTACGTCATGCCCTACGAGGAGGGGCAGTCGTTGCGGGACAAGCTTGCCCACGAAGGCGAACTGCCCATCGCCGAGGCAGTCCGCATTCTCCGAGACGTGGTTGACGCGCTATCGGATGCCCACGAACACGGCGTCGTTCACCGAGACATCAAACCCGACAACGTGCTTCTCACGAAGCACCACGCCTTGGTCACAGACTTTGGAGTAGCCAAGGCTGTGAGTGAGGCAACGGGAAGGCAGATGCTCACCACAGAAGGAGTGGCTCTGGGTACACCTGCCTACATGGCTCCCGAACAGGCGGCGGCAGACCCACACATAGACCACCGTGCTGACATCTACGCCGTGGGCGTGATCGCCTACGAGTTGCTTTCTGGCAGAACTCCATTCGTTGGTAATACTCAGCAGGAGTTGCTTGCTGCTCACGTCACGCAGGCACCCGATCCGGTAACGAAGTATCGAGATTCGGTGCCACCTGCGTTGGCAGAGCTGGTGATGACGTGCTTGGAGAAGAAGGCCGCTGACAGGTGGCAGACTGCTGAGGAGTTGTTGCAGCAACTTGGGGCGTTGGCAACGCCGAGTGGGGGCATGAAGCCGATGGGGATGACGCCGGTGACTGCATTGGCAAGGCGCAGGTGGATGATGGCAGGAGCGGCGGTGGCGGTCGCCGCAATCATCTTGGTGATTGCAGTCGTAGCGGCCCTTCCTCGCGGCAGCGGTTTCACGCTCGATCCTAACCACGTGGTTGTTGCAGTCTTTCGCAACGAGACGGGCGATCCTTCGCTAGACCACATTGGAACGCGAACTGGTCACTGGATCACTCAAGGGCTACAACAAGCAACGATACCCGTCACACCATGGGATTTGGCCTTGCAGTCATGGGAGTTCGTTCAGACTGAAGTGGAAGCGGGGCACGTCCGTGACCGAGCTAGGGCACTCGCCGAGGAGACAGGTGCGGGTGTAGTGATTACGGGTGCCGTCTATCCCGTCGTGAGTGATAGCCTAGAGGTACAGGTGAGTGTGACGGCAGTGACCGGCGGTAGGATACTGGGTGCAGTCGATCCAGTGAGAGGGACCCTGGCGTCCGTGAGCGAGTTGATCGCGAATGTACAACGGCAGGTGATGGGACTTCTCGCGATATCCTTCGACGAACGTGTCACCGCACAGGCCAGCACCGTCGCTCGGCCACCGTCGTTTGAAGCGTATCGGGAGTTCGACCGAGGGCTCGAGCTTTACCTGAGCGCTACCAGGCACGGTGACGAAAGCCCGATTCCATACCTTTACCGCGCGTTCGCGATCGACAGCACGTTCCTGACGCCTCTCACATATGCTGGTGTCGTTCACATCAACCTAGGTCAGTGGGCACAGTTGGACTCGTTGGTAGGCGTCCTCGAAGGGTTCAGGGACCGCTTGAGCGATTACGACCGACATTGGCTGGACTACTTGAAGGCGCGGGCGGACGGCGACTTTCCGGAAGCACTCCGAGCCATTCGTGGAGCAGCGGCACTGGCACCCGGCTCCAAGGCAGTGTACAACCGGGCGATTGAAGCACTGGCCACCAATCGACCGCAGGAAGCACTCGATGCGTTCCTGAGCCTCGATCCTGATCGTGGGCCGATGCGCGGATGGGTACCGTACCGAACCAATCTGTGCTGGGCTCTGCACATGGCGGGCGAACATGAGAGGGAGCTTGAAGAAGCGAGCCGAGCATTCCAACTCTACCCCGATGCAGGAAGTCATTGGGTATTGCTTCCCCTAATGCAGGCACTTGCCGATTTGGGCCGCGTTGCAGAGCTCCACGACGTGTTAACTGAAGTAGAGGCAGCAAGAGGCGATCCATATCAGGGTCTTGCGTTGTTACACGCCGTCCAGGTGCTCTACGCTCATGGGAATAACCAAGCAGCACAGGCCTTTCTGTCGAGAATAATCGAATGGCTCGAAGCACTACCTCGTGACGAAGCAGCGGCGGCACCCAATCTCCTATGGTACGGTTACGCGTTGACCCTCGCAGGTCGGTATGGAGATGCTCAGCGCGTTCTCGACTCTGCGGTGTTGGATTTTCCGGAGGTTTCGCGGTTCAGCCATTTGGTCGCAGCAAGTTTGAGTGGATCTGGCTTTCGAGGATTGAGAGCACAAGTTGCCGCGTTGCGGGGCGATACGGCCCTTGCGAGGAGAGACGCCAACTGGTTCGCGCAGCTAGACGCATCGCGTCTACGGGGGGAACACACACTCCAACGTGCCCGCGTTGCTGCCAGTCTTGGAGAACGCGACCGCGCAATCCGTCTCTACCGGCAAAGCTTTGAGGAAGGTTTGCACTACCTTCCTTGGCTCGTGTATTGGGAACCCGAGCAAATCCGCGACTACCCGCCGTTTCAGGAGTTGATGAGGCCGAAGGGGTAGGAAGACCGCAACAGAGATTCCTGTCTGCGCGGCAATGGTGCATTTGGTGTCTATTGGTGTCTATAAATGACGGCAGGTTGTGACATCGATGTTCAAGAAAAACGACAAATCGTGCGGTCTATCTTTGAAATGTGAACATCTTGCCGCTATTTGTTGTTCAGCCGCCTAGCTCTTCAGGCGCGCGGCTAGCGACGCTTGTGGCGACTCGGATTAGGAACCTACCCATCAACCGGTTGCCGCGCCTCACAGGAATCCGCTGCACTGTGTTGTCAAAACGCTAGGACATTGCTGAAACCGAATTTCTGTGACAACTTCGCCTCTGCGTACAGGCTTTTCCCACCCTCAGCGCTGCGGCGTTAGCCGCGAGGATTCGACAATGCACGGATGTTGGGTTCGTATTTCCCTTGGCCTTGTGCTTGCTGCCGCATTGGCCGAGCCCTTCACGTTACACGCGCAGAATCCTTTACCAGTCCGGATTGGCATTGTTGCAGACGGGTTCTGGGAACGCGGTGTCGAGATCGAGGCGCTGTTTCAGCAGGAAATCAACGCTCTGCTTTCCAGGGAATTCGACGTAGAATTCCCCGCTTCCGCGTTGGTCGACGGAGGGTGGACGCTCGTCGGGGTTCAGGACGGACTCGATCGGCTCTTCAGCGACTCGACTGTCAATCTGGTTCTGGCAATGGGGGTTCTGGCCTCGGCGGAAGCGGCGCGCCGACCGGTTCTCCCGATTCCCGTCATAGCGCCATTCGTGTTCGACCCAGATCTGCAGCAACTTCCTCACGCCGCCGACGGCACCAGCGGCGTAGTCAACCTCAACTATTTGGCCCACCCCTCATCATTCGGGCGCGACGTGCGTGTCTTTCAGGATGTGGTTCCTCTACAGCGGATCGCCGTGCTGCTGAGCGAAGCGCACATGCAGGGAGCGCCAGAGTTGTGGGCTGGCCTGCAGACAGTCGCGGACACCATGGGCGTCGAGGTCGTTGGAGTGCCCGTGGGCGAGTCGGCCGAGAATGCGCTTGCGGCGATCCCTGACAACGTCGATGGCGTGTACGTCATGCCGCTTGCCCAACTCCCACTCGGCGAGTTCGACCGCCTGGTGGCTGGCCTTATCGAGAGGCGGCTGCCGAGCTTCTCGTTCCTGGGTGGCGAGGAGGTCCAGCGCGGCATGCTCGTTGGGCTCAACCCCGAAACGTTTTGGCTCCGGCTCGCCCGCCGCGTTGCGTTGAACGTGCAGCGCATTCTGCTTGGTGAAGATCCGGGCACGATCTCTGTGGCAATAGTGTATGGGGAACAGCTCACGATCAACGACGCAACGGCGCGTGCGATCGGCGTGTCGCCGCCGTGGCGAGTGATCACCGAGGCTGAGTTGGTGAGTCCGGTTGTTGCCGACTCTGGGCAGCGTCTGTCTCTCGCAGACGCCGTGCGTCTCGCAGTGAACTCTAATCTCGATCTCGTTGCGGCAGAGTTTGTGGTAGCGGCCGGCGCTCAGGAGGTGCGGGCCGCGCGTTCGAGTCTCCTACCCCAGGTAGAGGTGTCCGCCCTCGCCACTGCGATCGACGCTGACCGCGCCGAGGCGAGTTTCGGAAGCCAGCCGCAGCGAACACTTTCCGGCAGCGCCACCGCTACGCAGTTGATCTTCTCCGAGCCCACATGGGCGAACGTTGCGATCCAGGATCACGTTCAGCGTTCGCGTGTAGTGGAACGCGAACGGCTTCGCCTCGATATCGTACTGAGTGCCGCAACTGCCTACCTCAACGTGCTGAGAGCGCAGACGTTCGAGCGAATTCAACGCGAAAATGTGCAGCTGACCCGCGCAAACCTCCAGCGTGCCCGGGTACGGAGGCTGATCGGGGTTTCGAGCCCGAGCGAAGTGTATCGGTGGGAAAACCAGATTGCGAGCAGTCGCCGCGCTGCGATCGATGCCAACGCGCAGCGCAACGTCGCGGAGATGGCACTCAACCGAATACTGCATCGTCCGCTCGAGGAATCGTTCGTGACGGTGGAGATCGGACTCGACGACGCAACTCTGCTGACCGGGGATACTCGGTATCTGGACTACTTCAGAAGCCGTTCGGTCTTTCGTTCGTTCAGAGATTTTTTGGTACAGGAGGCACTCGAAGGCGCGCCAGAGCTTCAAGGGTTTGACGCCGCCATTGCCGCCCAACGACGTATCTACCGGTCCGCCGCCAATTCCTTCTGGTCGCCGACCGTGGCGCTCAGCGGAGGAGTCACTAACCGTTTGACCGAAGGTGGCGCCGGCGCGAACTTCTCTCCCCAGTTACCCCCGGGGACCCCGGATCTGTCGGCACTGTTCCCACAGCCGAACGACTTGAATCTGAGCCTTGGCCTGAGTGTTTCGTTGCCGATCTTCTCAGGAGGGTCTCGCTTCGTGCAGCGAACGCAAGCGCGCGAGGAGATCGACGCGCTGACTGCCCAACGTGCCGCGTTGGCGGAACGAATCGAGCAGCGAATTCGTTCCGCATTACATGGGGCCGGGTCGAGTTTTGCCGGCATTGGCCTCGCCCGAGACGGCGCAGACGCAGCCCGCAGCAACCTCGACCTAGTGACCGACGCCTACGCGCGAGGAGTCCTGTCGGTGGTCGATCTCCTCGACGCACAGAACGCCGCTCTTGTTGCGGATCTTGCGGCGGCGACTGCGGTTTACACTTTCCTGCTCGATGTCATGGAGGTGGAACGCGCCGGAGCGCGCTTTTCATTCTTCATGACGGAGCCGGAACGTGAGGAGTTCTTTGAACGTCTACAGGCATTCGTGGCAGCAGAACCAACGGTGCCGTGAGGCCCTTTACCTCAAACATCCGAGTAGACCGATGATCATGCTCAATCACACACTCCGATCGTGCACAGTGCTAATCGGCCTGTTGTTCGTCTTCGGTTGCGGAGGCGACGAGACACCCACGGAGACGCTGCGCCCGGTCCGCTTCACCCAGGTTTTCTCCACGGGCAGCAGCCGTGATCGTTCGTTCTCCGGCGTCGCCCGCGCCCGAGTGGAATCGAGGCTCAGCTTCCGTGTCGCCGGCTCGATCCGTCGCGTACCGGTAGACGTTGGCGACCAAGTGCGACTCGGCCAGCTGCTGGCCGAACTCGATCCCGAGGACTACAGGCTCCAGTCCGAACAGGCGGAGGCTGCACTCTCCCGGGCTCGCGCGGAGGCGCGCAATGCGGCGGCAAACTTCGATCGCGTCCGGCAGCTCTACGAGAACAACAACGCATCCCCGAACCAACTCGATCAGGCGCGGGCTGGATCGGAATCCGCGGACGCCCAAGTGCGGTCGGCGGAGAACCGTCGCGATGCAGCTCGGCTGCAACTCAGCTACACACGCCTCACCGCTCCTGCGGCCGGTCAGGTGGCGTCTGTCGACGTGGAAGTCAGCGAGAACATCCGCGCGGGCCAGGCAGTCATACTACTAACCTCCGCTTCCGAACTGGAAGTGGAAGTCGCTGTGCCGGAGGTGCTGATCTCGCGTGTTCGCGAGGGCGCAAATGTGATTGTCACGTTCGATGCCCTACCGGGCAGTTCGATCCCTGCCCAGGTGACAGAGGTCGGCGTCGTTGCGGGCGGGTTCGCTACCACGTTTCCCGTCGCGGTCCGGCTCAACCAGCCGGTGGAGGGGCTTCGATCGGGGATGGCCGCGGAGGTGACCTTCCAATTCGAGTCCACGGATGCGCGTGATCGCATCGTCGTGGCCGCGTCTGCTGTCGGGGAGGACCGCGACGGCCGTTACGTGTTCGTTCTCCAGCGGTTGGAGGCCGGAATTGGGATGGCAATCCGACGGCCTGTCACTGTTGGCGAACTGACCGCGGACGGCTTTGAAGTCCTCGAGGGGCTGGTCGACGAAGAACTGGTGATAACGGCCGGCGTTAGCAGGATTCGCGACAGTCTCCGCGTAAGGCTTCCAGGCGCTTCCCAGGCCGGGTCATGAGTATCACTCGCTGCGCAGTTCAAAAGAACCGTATCACCGCAGCGGTGTTGTTTGTGGTGTTGGTCGGTGGGTTTTCTGCATATGTCGATATGTCGCGCGCGGAGGACCCAGGATTCACCATCCGAACGGCCGTAGTGATCACCTATTTCCCGGGTGCAGGCCCGGAGCGGGTAGAACTACTAGTCACAGACAAGTTGGAAAAGGCCATTCGTGAGATTCCAGAGTTGGATTTCGTCAATAGCCAGTCCACAACAGGGGTCTCGCTGGTCTTTGCGAATATCCAGAGTCGCTACAAGGACATGCGTCCCATCTGGGACGACCTGCGCCGAAAGGTAGAGGCAACCCTTCCCGAGCTTCCCGAAGGGATTTTCGGGCCGACTGTGAACGATGACTTCGGAGATGTTTTCGGCACGATCGTCACGCTCACCGGTGAAGGATATTCCTACGCGGAGCTGAAGGCCGTCGCTGATGAAGTGCGCGACGAGTTGCTCCGCATCGACGAAGTCGCTAAGGTCGACATCCACGGAGCGCAGGAAGAACACATCTTTGTGGAGTACAACAATGCGCGTTTGGCCGAGGTCGGCCTTTCGCCGTACCAACTGAGGTCGATACTCGGGTCACGGAACATCATCATCCCGGGCGGCGAGATCACGGTTGGGTCGGAGCGGATCATCCTGGAGCCATCCGGCAACTTTGAGAGTGTGGACGATCTCAGGCGGAGCCTCATTGCTCTGCCAGGGAGAACCGACGTCATCCACCTGGAAGACGTGGCGGTCGTGGAACGCGGTTACGTGGATCCACCTCGAACGAAGGTTCGTTCATCCGGGGTCTCCGGCTTGGCGCTCGCTATCTCAATGCGAGATGGCGGCAATATCATCGAGTTGGGCAGGCAGTTCTTGCCTGTCTATGAGCGCCTAAAAGCCTCATACCCGATCGGCATCGAATTCGACCTCATCACATACCATCCGCAAGTGGTTGACAGGAAGATCAACGACTTTCTGAGAAGCCTTTACTTGGCGATCGCAGTCGTCGTAACGGTAATGGTGGTCACGCTTGGTTTCCAGACCGGGGTCGTCGTCTCAACGCTGATTCCCACCACGATCATCGCGACTTTCCTCGTGATGTCATTTTTCGACATCGGGCTACACCAGATGTCGCTCGCTGCGCTGATAATTGCGCTGGGAATGCTCGTGGACAACGCGATCGTCATGTCCGAGTCGATCATGGTGCGGCTTGCCGAGGGGCAGTCCAGACTCGATGCTGTAGTCGAATCGGCCGCGGAACTCAGAGTCCCGCTGCTGACCGCGTCGCTCACGACCTCCGCGGCTTTTCTGCCATTCTTCCTAGCCGAGTCGGACGTCGGAGAATACGTCGGGTCAATATTCGTGGTTGTGACCATTGCGCTACTCTGCTCGTGGGTGCTCTCGCTCACTATGATCCCCGCGTTGTGTTTTCGATTTCTGAAAGTACGAACGCCAGCCCAGCCTGAAGGCTTCGAGACGCCGTGGTATCGGCGATATCGTTTGGCCTTGGTCTGGGTGCTGAAGCACAGGACGATTGGCGTTGCCGGTACTGTCGGGTTGTTCGCCGTGGCGATGTTTGCGTTCGGGTTTGTGCCGAACATCTTCTTCCCTCCTTCCGATCGCCCGTTGGTATCGGCAGAGATCCAACTTCCCGTGGGTACGTCTATCGAGTACACCGAGGAGGTCGCGATCGTTTTGGAGAACTTCATCAGCGACTCCCTGCTAGTGAACGACGAGAGGCCGGACGGTGTCACGAGTTGGGGCACGTTTGTCGGCGAGGGGGCACCACAGTACTCGCTGGTCTACGCTCGGGAGCAGGACAGGCCGGAGTACGCTTACATGCTGCTCAACCTGACATCCTACAAACAAATCGGCACCATCGTCTCTAGGCTGGAGCAGTTTGCGCAAGAAAACCTCCCGGACGCAATAACGAAGTTTGCTGCTCCTCCGCTCGGTCCACCGGTCAAAGCCGCCATCGAGGTGCGGGTGTCAGGCCGGGATCCAGACGTGTTGTTCACCTTGGTCGAGCAGATCAGGGCCAAGCTGGTCTCGATCCCCGGAACGCGGAACATCGACGATGACTGGGGGAGACGGACCAAGAAACTCCTGATCAATATCAATGAACCGCGAGCGAGCCGTGCGGGCGTCTCGAACCTCGACATCGCCGTCTCGTTGCAGACCGCGTTTTCGGGATTCATGACGACACAGTACCGCGAGGATGACAAGATCATTCCCGTGACAATGCGATCCGTTGAGGCTGACCGCGGAGATCTCGGTAAGATCGAAGGCTTGAACGTCTATGCGCAGGCGACCGGCCGGACGGTTCCGCTCAGGCAGGTAGCCGACGTCGAGGTGACGTGGCAGCCATCGAAGATCTTGAGACGTGATCGTTTGAAGACGGTGACTGTTCAGGCAGATGTTTTCCCCGGCGTCACCGCCTTCGAGGTGAATGCTGAACTCCTGCCCTGGCTCGAGGAACAGGGTGCCCAGTGGGATCTCGGCTACCGGTATGAGATCGGTGGGGAAGCGGAAGAGTCACGCGAGTCGCAAGCTTCGATCAACGCCAAGATGCCGATCATGATGTTGATCATCGTCCTGTTACTGGTGGGTCAATTCAACTCGTTCCGGCGGCCGTTGATAATACTGTTGACGATCCCGTTGGGGCTCATCGGCGTAGTGTTCGGCTTGTTGGTGGCTCGGTCCTACTTCGGTTTCATGACCATGCTCGGTGTATTCGCGCTAGCGGGAATTGTGATCAACAACGCGATCGTTCTCTTGGATCGAATCCGCATTGAAATCGACGAGCATGGACTTGACCCTCCTAGGGCGGTTGTCGAGGCCGCTCAACGCCGGCTAAGGCCAATCCTGCTCACAACCGCGACCACGGTTGGTGGACTTCTGCCGCTGTGGTGGTTCGGCGGCCCAATGTGGTCGACGATGGGCATTGCGATAATCTTCGGGCTGCTTTTTGCGACTGTGTTGACGCTCGGCTTCGTGCCGGTCCTGTACTCGTTGCTGTTCCGGGTGAGTTTCAGGGATTTCCGTTACTGAGGTGGCTCGATCAACAGGTTGGGTTCGGAGCTCGACCTAGCGTTCACACCACCTGAATCTGTTTGCCTGCGGTCTCCTGCGCCACCACCGCCGTTGGCTCGTGCAGAGCCCACCACTCCCGGGCGCGGTCCGGCGTCCACAGGTTGTCAGTTCTGCACGCGTCCAGCAGTGCGTCGAGAGCCTCAGCGTTCTGGGGCCGCCGACCCGGGTCCTTCTGGAGGCAAGACAGGATGACCTCGTCGAGTTCTTTGGGAATTTCGAGTTCCGAGCATTGCGATGGAGGTGTGGGTTGCGTTTGCAGGTGTTGCGCCATCATCTCCATCGGCGTCCTGCTTTGGAACACGAGCCGACCCGCAACCAACCAGTAAGCCACGCATCCGACCGCGTAGATATCCGTACGGCCATCCACCGGGTTGCCGCACGCCTGCTCCGGCGCCATGTAAGCCGGCGTTCCGCTTGCTTGGTGCGCTGCGGTGAGCTTGATGCTATCCGGTCCATCTTCCTGCCGCGGTCTGACAAGCCCGAAATCGAGCACCTTCACAAAATCCACCGGACGTCCTTGCCGACAAAGTTGGATGTTCGCCGGTTTGATGTCGCGGTGGATCAGGTCATGCTCGTGGGCTTCCAAGAGTGAATCGCACACCTGTCGCAGCAGGTACACGGCGCGTTCCGGTGGCAATGGCCCGAATCGTTCCACGAGCGTTTCCAAATCGAAGCCACCAAGTAGCTCCATGACGTAGTAGAACGTTCCATCCGCCGTCACCCCGAAGTCGTAGACGTCGATCGTGTGCGGTGACCGCATGAGGGCCGTCGCCTGCGCTTCGCGTTCAAAACGTTGCTGTAACGTCGTTTGGCAGTCGAGGTCGTCGCCACCGAGTCTGTCGGGCCGAATGAGCTTGATTGCCGCCGGTCGAGCAAGCATACGGTGCTTCGCACGCCACACCTCACCCATGCCACCCCCGCCAAGGCGCTCCGTGAGTCGGTAGCTGCCCATCTCGCGAGCCTTGGTCACCGCCGTGCCGAGTTTGTAGACGACGAGGGCTCCTACCCACGCCGTCACGACGATCATGAAGTAAGGTACGAGCAGGTTGTTGACGATCACGTTTGGCGTCAGGACGATGGAGGTTCCCCCATACTTGATAGTGAGGAGGAGGTTGACCGGGACAGCGCTCCCTGCCGCGATGGCGGCAAGCAATGCCCTCCGTGGCAGGTTCGGCGAGACGATCGTGAAGAACATGATCCAGGGCGCCACGAAGGACAGACCGAAAATTCTCAGATGCGCGGGCTCGTAGAGGAGCCCCGCGTAGACTCCCCAATACGCATCGAAAGCGAGGCCGTAAGCAGCCACCACTTCGAACACCAACCCGATATTCATGAGGGTCGCCGGCGTGATGCGTCTGCTGCTGGCGAGGGCGGCCACTGCCAAAGCGACACTAATGGATATCGTATCGGGACCCCACCCAGCAAACGTAGTGATCCGCGCCCGTCCGATCGGGTCCAGCAATGCTTCGGATGCCGTTCCGAGCAGGAACCCGCCAGCGAAGATGAGAGCGATGACGCGAAGCCGCCGCGCAGAGTCCCGTAACAGGTCTTCGGGTAGGCCTCGTGCCAGGGTTCGGTGGCTGGGCGACGACGGACGCTCCATCCGCGTGACCAGTTGAGGCTGGTTGCTCATATCCGACAGAAGATGCAGTCTGGTTCGGAAAACTGCCAGTCACAGTGACTACCGCGGGAAACGTGCTCGTTTAACAAACGCAGGTTATGATCTCCCAGCGGAGAACGCCATACTCCAAACGACCTGATTGTCAGATGGGATGGACAAACAAGGGCTTGGGTAGGCCGGAGACAGGAGGTGCACCGAGATGTCACAAGAGACACAATTCTTATGCAAAGCCGGCGCGACACCGAGTTCTGCCGACACCCTGCCCTCGGATATCACCGATATCGTCCTCAAGCGGATCATCATCCTGTGCCTAATCACGGCGGGAATCTCCGTTTTTGGTGTTACAATGTCTCTCGGAGATTTCTTGAGGATGACGGTCATCTTCAAGGACGGCTATAGCGCTATAGAGTTCGGGAACGATGCCCTGATGATCGTGGTTTCGCTAGACGTCGCCTGGATAGTGCACCGGCGTTTGTTCCCTCCCCGGATACTCGTGGCTCTGGGTCTGGGGTTCGGTGTTTATGCGGCATTCAACAACAGCGTCGGTGAATGCTTAACCCTTGTCACCGACCAGTTCACTCCGGCGGCCTATTTCTCGTTCAACCAGGCCTGGGTGGTTTTCTTCCCAGCCCTCGTGCCCATCCGGTCGCGCTCCACCTACGTCATGATCCTTCTGGCAGCAGCCATGGCTCCGCTTAGCCGCGGAATGATCCAGAGCCTCGGCTATATCGATCTCCCCGAGGATTCCCTAACCATCTTGACTCTCGTCATGATGCTTTCCGCAATCATGGGCCTGGTGGTTTCCCACGTGGTTTACAAGATGGGCAAATCGGTCACGGCGGCGCGGGAAATGGGCAGTTACACACTCGAAGAGAACCTGGGCAGTGGGGGCATGGGTGAGGTCTGGCTGGCCAGCCACCGCATGTTGGCCCGGCCCGCGGCGGTGAAGCTCATCAAACCCGAGGTCCTCAGTGGTATGCAGCCCGAAGAGATGGAAAGGCTGAACCAGCGCTTCGAACACGAGGTCCAGGCCACCGCCGCCTGGTGCTCGCCTCATACAGTCGACATCTACGATAACGGCCTGGCCCAGAACGGAACATTCTATTATGTAATGGAACTGCTCGACGGTATCGACATGGAGACGCTGGTCCAACGCTTCGGGCCGGTTGAGCCGTCCCGGGCGGTCCACTTTTTGATCCAGGCCTGTCACTCACTCAATGAAGCTCACAAGCGCTTGCTGATCCACCGTGATATCAAGCCGGCGAATCTGTTCGTCTGCAGCTACGGAGAAGTGAACCACCCCGGTCTTGCCGGAGTCTCCATTTCATGAGAGGCTGAGGTTGTGATGTGTCCCCCTTAAACGAGGTCGAATCTGGCTCGACGACGGATCGTGTATCCGCCTGAGGCCGTTGTACCGCCACCACGTTTGGTCGTATGACTTTGTGGCGGACCGGACGCATGATGGGCGGCCCTTGAAGATTCTGACGGTGGTGGACGAGTTCAGCAGGGAATGTCTGGCCATAAGCCAGGGACTCCTTGGGAAAACGGCTACAACGATAGCTTCACCGGAACACTTGGAGCTGAAGTACTGAAGCGGGAGATCTTCTTCAATCTGACGGAGGCGAAGAATCTGATCGAGCAATGGCGTCGGGAATACAACACCATCCGGCCCCACAGTTCCCTGGGCTATCGACCACCGGCCCCAGAGACAATTCGGCCGGATCGGGTGTTCCTGAACCTGCCTGCTCTCCCGGGACCTCTCCCTCAAACAGCAGGAGCGCTAAACTAACACTCGAGGTGGTACCGCTGTTGGGGGCAGATCATGCAGGGTTCTCAACACGATGACCCATCTCGGGATGCCCGACAGCTACCGAGTGGGGTGATTCTGTCTCGGGGAACCGGAGACCGGCGCCAGTTCCGAGCTATGTAACAAAGCCCACCTCAACCCGCATTAAGTTGACGATGCCCCTGCACGCCTGAGCGCCGCTTTGATTCGAACCACGAACCGTGGTGGGTCGATCGGCTTGACGATGTAGTCGTCGGCGCCCTCCTCCATGAGCTCCACCTCAGTCTCAGGAGTCTCAGCGCTAGTCAGTACTACTACCGGCAATCCTGCCGTCAAGACCGAGCTTCTGACCCGCTTCAAGACCTCGAGCCCGTCCATACCCGGCATATTGAGGTCCAGCATCATGAGCGAGAAGCTGTCGGGGCCGTCGAGAGCATCGAGCGCGGCGAGACCGTTCTCTGCCTCGGTCACGACAAAATCGTTCTTCTCGAGTAGGATACGAGCGAGTGCCCTCTCGCCAGCGTCATCATCCACCAACAGAACGCGTGTTTCGTCCGGCTTGCCTTTCGGGTCCTCATCCGGCTCACCTATGACCCGATCGAGTTCTTGCAGCGTGGTATCTCCTTGGCGCACTCGGTCGACTGCAGCTTCGCGAAGTGGCCGCATGCCGGCGGAAACCACCGCATTGTACAACGCGCCCGACGTGGCGCCTTTCGCCATCAGATCACGAACCTGCTTGGTCATCGGGGCGATCTCGGTCAGCGGCATGCGACCCCGATATCCCGAGTTTCCACATTCGTCACACCCCACCGCTCGCACCACCGGCGAGACACCGTAGAGTTTTTCTAGACGCTCCTCGTCCGCCGAAAGGTCGTATACCACAGGCTGAGCGCATTTGGCGCAAACGCGTCTCACAAGTCGCTGTGCAAGCGAACCGATCAAGGCTTCCGCAATCGATGATCGTTCAAGTCCGAGATCTACCAGCCGCTGAACCGCACCGACTGCATCGTTGGTGTGCAATGTTGCGAGCACGAAGTGCCCTGTCATGCTCGCCTGCACCGCGATGTCGGCGGTCTCGAGGTCGCGTATCTCGCCAACGAAGATGATGTCGGGGTCCTGTCGCAGGATCGCCCGAAGCGCCGTGGCGAACGTGAAGTCACGGCGTGGCTCGACCTGCATCTGCGTGATGCCAGGCAACTCATACTCGACTGGGTCCTCGACGGTCATGACATTGACTTCACCTGTCGCCAACTGCCGGAGACATGAATAGAGCGTAGTAGTCTTGCCCGAACCGGTAGGGCCGGTCACCACGAAGATTCCCTCGCGAAAAGACAGAAGGCGCTGCAACTCGCTCAAGTCGGCCGGCGCAAGTCCCAGACTGTCCAAATCAACCGTCGCCTCCGGGTCGAGGATCCGGATCACGACCTTCTCGGAATCGCGTGTCGGCACCGTCGAGATTCGGAGATCGAAGTTTCTGTTGCTCACGCCAATCCGCACTCGGCCGTCCTGCGGCCGCATCCGATCAGAGATGTCCAGTTCCCCGATGACCTTGATTCGGGAGACTACCCGGTTGAGCGCCGACATCGGCATCTGCATGTACGTGCGCATGACGCCGTCGACTCTGAAGCGCACCGTGCCGCCGTCCCGGCCGGGTTCGATATGGATATCGCTCGCGCGTTGTTCAATGGCGTCGCGGAGAATGAGGTTGCCCAACTTTATCACTGGAGCTGCATCCGCTTCCTCAGCTGCAACGGCTTCCGGGCCCACCTCCTCCACAACGCTTATGGAGTCAAAACCATCAGCCCCCATTAACACCGACTCTATGTCGTCAACGAAATCCTGCGGGCTGAGATTGTGGATCAAGTCTTGGACGGCCTTCTCGGGTGCGTAGACGTTATCGATCGCTTCCTGTATGGAGGTGGGTGATGCGACCTCGAAGACCGGCGTTCTTCCTGAGGCAAACGCGATGGCATCCTCGACCTGTAGGTTCATCGGATCGCTCGATGCGACAAACAGACAGCGATCGTCTTCGCGCAATGGAAAAACCTGATAGCGGCGGGCTACCTTTTCCGGAACCAGGTTGACTGCGCGAGGTGCAGCCTTCTTCAAATCGGCCACATTCAGGTGGAGTCGCTCCGCAACCGCGTTAACGATCTCGTCATCGCTCACCTCACAGACATCACGTACAGTCTTCCACGCGTCCTGCAGAAGATCCCCGTGTTCGATGAGGAGTGCGTCGACGTTGTTGAACCCGGCGCCCTTGACCACCAGGACCAACCAATGTTGTGATGCCATGAGGAGATGTCCTGTCGTTTCAATCCTGAACAGCGTTCTGCAGATAGGCGAGCACCGCGTCATGCTCTACACGAGCCGACTCGAACAACGAGATTGCCGTGTCGACGTCATCCGCTATCCCAGCCAATTCGATGTTCCTGAGAATCCCCGACAACGTGTTCGCCCCAACCGTTGCTGCGGATGCCTTGTATCCGTGCGCCACCGAGTTGATGTCCGCCGCGATCTTGGCATGGATTGCCACTTCGAGCGATGCCAGTCTGCCTGGCGCATCCCTCAGGAAGATGCCCAAAACAGTACCGATGCCTTCTTCGGCTCCGGCATCACGCATCGATTTCTTGAACCTCTCCAGGTCAACGGGAGGTGACACATCAACAGCCTTGCTCTGCTGCTCGACACTGTCTCCAAACGCAACACCTTCCACGATGGCGAACAACTCATGCGGTTTGAATGGCTTCGGCAGAAAGCCATTCATCCCAGCCTCGAGACACCGATCGCGCAACTCATGAGCGGTCACTGCCACTATAGGCAGGTCCTCGACCCCGGGGGTGCGTCGGATCTCCCGTGTCGCTGCCAAGCCGTCCAGCTCCGGCATCTGCACATCCATCAGCACCAAGTCGAAGTTGTCCTTCTTCACTGCCTCGATTGCCTCGCGGCCATTGGCGACGATGCTCACTCTGTGCCCGCGTCCCCTCAACATGGTGGCCGCGATCTCCTGGTTCACCGGGTTGTCGTCGGCAATCAGAACGTGCAGGTACAGTCGGCTTTCTTGTAAGGAGTGGCGAGTTATCAATGGTCTCGCAGCCATGTCCTCGGCTGTATCCGCCAAAGCAGCGGCGGCTGTCTCCATCAATTCGAACCGGGACACCGGCTTCACCACATAAGCGGCAACTCCTGTTTCACGGCACAGGTCACCATCACCCAGTTGCCCGACTGACGCGAGTATCATAAGCCTCGTGTCGGACAGCGCGGCTTCGCTTTGTATGGCCCGCGCCACATCTGCCCAATCGTGGCCAGATACATATCCGTCGATGATCGCCAGCTCGATTCGCCGACCCCTGGCCGCCAAATCGCCCAGCACCCTTATCGCGACTTCGGTAGATCCAGCTTCATTCACGACAGCGCCGGATGAAACCAACGTTTCGCGAATGACTTGCCGGCTCAACTCGTTCTCACCGACTACAAGTACGGATTTCCCGTTGAGAGTGTCTGTCGCCGCGCCCGGTCCCGACCGTTTGCTCTCGATCGGGCACTGCAGCAGAAACGTGAGCTCCGTGCCGCGCCCTACTTGACTGGAAACCTCGAGTTCACCCCCCAAAAGCCGCACCAGCCGGTGAGAGATGGCAAGTCCGAGTCCAGTACCACCATGAGAACGGGTCGACGAGCTGTCAGCTTGCCTGAACGGGGTGGACACCACATCCAGCTTGTCATCCGGAATGCCGATTCCGGTGTCGCGTATGGTGAATCGTACTGCAACCTCGGCATCGTCCATGGTTTCAGGTGATGCCGTCAGGACCACTTCTCCTTCCTCGGTGAATTTGATCGCATTGTCTACGAGGTTGGTGAGTACCTGTCGCAGGCGACCCGGATCGTGTCGCACCATTCCCGGTAGGCCAGCGTCAACGTGATGTTTGAGTTCGATTCCTTTCTCAAACGCCCCGAGCCTGAACAGCCTTACCACCCTATCGATCACTCCAGGAAGGTCGAACGGAACATTCGCGAGCGTTATGACGCCCGCCTCGATGCGTGCGAAGTCCAGGATGCGGTTGATGATTGTAGACAGAGCCTCAGCAGAGGTTCGCCCCTGCTCAGCTGCGCGGCGTTGTTCAGGTGTGAGGTCGGTCTCGAG
The DNA here is from genome assembly GCA_039588935.1 of Gemmatimonadota bacterium. GTDB lineage: Bacteria > Gemmatimonadota > Gemmatimonadetes > Gemmatimonadales > GWC2-71-9 > JBDGYW01. Next base: position 17,568 of record JBDGYW010000031.1, read on the forward strand.
CAACAGCTCGAGTGTTCCGAGCACGCCATTCATTGGAGTGCGGATTTCGTGGCTCACGGTCGCGAGGAATGTGTTCTTCGCCTCAGTTGCTCGTTTGGCTACTTCGTGCTGCACGAACTCGTGGAGCTTGTCCTCGGCCAATCTGTCGTTCCCGGCATCGCGCAGGATTTGTCGCAGTTCCTGGAGGTGAGTCGAGGTTGTGAGTTGCCGTGAGGACATCAGGCTTACTCCTGCTTCTCGCCACCAATAGTGCTGGTCCGCAGATATGTAACAACTGCTTCGGCTTCGTGGTGCACGCTCTTAAGCATCCCGCCTGCAGCATCAAGATCACCGGCTTTCGCCGCCGTCTCGATCTTCACTAGATACTCGGCCAGACGGTTAGCGTAAACAGCGGCAGCAGTGGACCTGAACCCATTTGCCGCTGCACATATCTGATCCCCATCGCCAGTGCCAATGGCCGCTCCGAGTAACCCCAATCGGTGCGGAGTGTCCCCGACGAATACCGCAAGTACGGTATCCATCGCCTCTTCGGACTTCGCCTCTCGCATCGCCTTCCGGAACGCATCAAGATCCACCGGACTCGATTCGGTTTGCGTTTTCCCCTGTGTCTGAACACTAGTCTTCGACGCAGCCTTTCCGAATTCCTCGACGACCCTGAACAGCTCGTACGGCTTGAATGGCTTGGCGATGTGGCCGTTCATTCCCGCAGCCAGGAAACTCTCTCGTTCGCTGGGTAGCGCATGAGCAGTCACCGCGATTACCGGTAGGTCAGCGAATGCGGGCATTTGACGAATCGCGGCGGTTGCCTGGATGCCATCCATTCCAGACATCTGCACATCCATGAGGACCACATCGTATTGGCCGTCTCTTACCGCCTCGACCGCCAGTTGTCCATCCTCCACGGCATCAACCGTGTGCCCACGCTTACGCAACAGCGTGGTCGCAACTTCTTGGTTGACCGGATTGTCTTCGGCGAGAAGGATACGCAGATGACGTCTGGTCTCCTCGATCGAGTGACGCGTGATCAGATCGCCGGTGGCTCCGCGGGATCCCGTTCCTCCGAGAATAGCCGCGACACCGTCGAGCAGTTCGATGCGGGAGACCGGCTTCATGAGATACGCGGAAATACCGAGGTCGCGGCACCGTTGCCCATCGCCACGTTGCCCAGCAGACGTGAGCATCATCAGCCTCGTCTCACTGAGCGCGGGAGCTTCCCGCACAATGCTCGCAAGCTCGAACCCGTCCCTTTGGGGCATCCATGAATCGATGATCGCGACTTCGTAGGCCCGGCCGGTTGATGCCCCGCGCTGGAGTGTCTCGAGTCCGGAGTCAGCGTCAGGAGCTTCGTGTACCATTACACCAACTGAGCTAAGCATATCGCGGACAATCCGGCGGGCGGTGGGGTTGTCGTCAACGACCAGCGCACGCACACCATCGAGAGAAGTTCTGAGTTGCGGTGGTTGTTGCTGATGTTCGTGCCCCAGAACGAATGAGCCGGTGAACGAAAACACGCTGCCGTGCTCTGGCTTGCTCTCTACTTTGAGTTCCCCTCCCATGAGGTTTACGAGCTTCCGCGATATTGCGAGTCCCAGCCCCGTCCCGCCGTACTTGCGCGTGATCGATGTATCAACCTGGCTGAACTCCCCAAAAATGGATTCGAACTTGTTTGCGGGTATGCCGATCCCCGTATCCCGAACGGAGAACCGCAACATCGCTCGATCATCCGACTCACCCTCCAGCTG
>JBDGYW010000032.1:0-19306 GCA_039588935.1 Gemmatimonadota bacterium
TGAGAACTACGGCGCGTGCAGTGGCTGCGCGTTCTTCGATCGACGTGGTTGGGGCCCCCTTGCTCCCAGCGGTCCAGACCACCATCAAGGGCACGTTGAGGGGACTCCGCTGCACTTCCCTGTGCCGGGAAGTGTGTTGGACCAACTTGGGCTTCCCAACTACACGTTCGGGGGTGTGGGCAACGAGCTTACGGCGCCGGCATCGGCAGCCGCAGCCGCACTGCGCGTACCGGCGAGGCTTCTGTTCGAGAAGAAGGTACGAAGGGTGAGCGCAACCAGACCGAGCGGTGTGCACTAGAGAACTGTCGTGTACCGGCCTGAACGTGTCGGTCGCGCAGCCGTGAGGTCGGGCGCACAGGTCCGCTGTCAACTCGATCAGTGCACGCTTCGGTACGAGGGGCCGGGAGACCGGCCCCTTTCACCACTAGCTCCGACGTCTCCACCGTCCCTGATAGAACTCGCCGCGACTATATTCAGTCCGTGACCCAAAGGCGTCGTGTGCCAAACCTGGGTCGGTGGCGGAGTAGCGACTAGGCTCATTCCAAAGGGAAGGAGGCTCATGGTGGGGTTGGTGGACATACTCGGCATTACCATTGGCGTCCCTGGGGCCCTTGTGTTCACGGCTCTGATTATCCGTTTCAAGCTCAAGAAGAAAGAACTGGAGCTGCGAGGCCGTGACCCGGAGTTGGGACGGGTGGTAGAGGCGTTGTGTGACGATCTCGACGACACGCGAGCACAGTTGGTAGAGATGCAGGAGCGCCTGGACCTCGCAGAGCGTATGCTTTCCGCCGGACGTGCGTCGCAAGACGACCGAATCGGGTGACATTCTAACCGCCCATTCTTCGTGGCCACAACAGCGGTGACACCCGCGGCCGTTTCCGGCTGTTGCTGTTATTATCGACCCCCCATCCACTCACAGTCGCCGCACGCGTTCGCAACGCGAAGACTCCCGTACCAGCCATGGAATATGTAGCCAGGTGTGTACGTGAAGCCGTTTGTGAAGTCCCCGCCGCTTCGGCTTTCGGCCCAGCGCAATGACCCTGCCGGTTGGGGTTGCGTTCAACCGTCGCTGACTGCACACTTGCTCGGTTCTAGTTCCCCTTCATGCAGGAGCAGGCCATGAGATCGAGTCGGTTTCCATCCGTTCTGCTTTTCGCAACGCTGGCCCTAATCTTGATGGGTGCACCTAAGGCGATCCACGCGCAGGGACGCACGCTCGAAGTCGACGACCTGCGTCTCGAGGTTGGGGTTTCGAGTCCCGTGTTGTCTCCTGACGGCAGCCAGGCCGTTGTGATAACGAGCACGCCGAACTACGAGGACAATCGTTTCGACCGAACTCTGATCCTCGTAGATATCTGTACGGGTGAGCAGCGGGAGCTGACGCCGCATCGTCCGGGCGTGGGCCGGCCGCGTTGGTCGCCCTCCGGCGATCGACTCGCTTTCACCGACTTGAGCGATGATGGAGAAGGCCGCCAGGTATTCGTGCTGCCGATGACCGGAGGCGAGGCTCGACAAGTCACGAACGCCGAAGAGGGCGTTGTCTCCTTTGAATGGTCGGCGGATGGGACGCTTTTTCTCTACACCAGCCGCGACGCCGCCGAGGAACTCGAGGGGGAGGAGCGTCACAACAAGTCGTTCGAGGTCGGTGACAACAGTTACCTCACTCTGGAGGCTCCGAGATCGGCTCATTTGTGGCGGGTGAGGGTGGATGACGGAGAGGCCGAGCGGCTTACGGAGGGTGTAGAGAACATCACCATGTTCGTGGTTTCTCCTGATGGGGCAAACGTTGCGCTCGAAGTGACGCCGCTCCCTCACAGCGGGGAAGGGATCCGGACCACGATCCGCCTCTTGAGTCTGGAGTCGGGCGAGACGCGCGATCTGGTCACCGACTTCCCGGTATCTCCGGCTAGGTTCTCCCCCGATGGACGCTACCTCGCGTTTTCTCGGTCGCGGGGTGCGGAGCCCTACTTCCACCCCAGTGGGATCTTTGTGGTGCCGCTCGACGGTGGCGAGGTTATTGACGCCACCGGGCAGATCGACCGCAGCCTGGGCGGCATGGCGTGGTTGGCCGATGGCCGATCGATGCTGGTGAGCGGCACCGACCTCACGGCCCGGGCGTTGTGGCATCAAACGTCGGACGAAACGCCGCGCCGGCTCGACCTCGGAGACATCCATCCGTCCGGCCCGGTCGTAGCCCCGAACGGCACCGTGGTTTTCGTGGGCCGGGAGGATAACCGACCCTCCGAGCTTTACACCATGCAGGTCGGCGAGTGGGAGCCGCGGCGACTCACGAGCTTCAACGAAACCTTGGCCGAGAAACGACTCGGCAGAGTCGAGACGGTGACATGGGATGGTCCGGACGGGTTTGAGCAGAATGGCGTCCTGCTCTACCCGCCGGACTACGAGGAGGGACGCCGGTATCCGCTCGTCCTCACCATACACGGTGGCCCGATGGGTGCGTCGGGTGAGGCGTTCAACACGTTCAACCAGATCCTGGCGGCGCGCGGGTGGCTCGTGTTCAGTCCCAACTACCGTGGCAGCAGCACTCAGGGGAAGGTCTTTCAGAGCGCGGTGGTCAACGACGCCGGCGAGGGCCCGGGTCGTGACGTCATGTCGGGTGTTCAGGTTCTGAAGGAGCGGGGGATCGTGGACGAGAACCGAGTGGCAGTGTCGGGCTGGTCGTACGGCGGCTACATGACCGCCTGGCTCACCGCGCACTACGACGGTTGGGCCGTGGCGATGGCTGGCGCAGCCGTCACTGACTGGTTCGACTGGTACAACATGGCCGACATGAATACCTGGGCGGGTTTCGGGCTGGGCGGATCACCGTGGCTGAACGACAACGCGATGAACTACTGGCTGCAGTCACCCATGGCCTACGCCCACCAGATCCGTACGCCGACCCTGATCCTGTCGGCCACCGGCGACGAGCGCGTTACAGTCAGCCAATCGTACAAGCTCTACCACGCGCTAAAGGACAACGGGGTGGACGTGAAGTTCGTCGTCTACCCGGTGTCGGGACACTTTCCGCCCGACCCGGTCCACCGGCGGGATGTGAGGCGTCGCTGGGTGGAGTGGATCGCCGAGCATTTCGAGAGGGTCGCGGCGGCAACGAACCAGCGGTAACGCGTCCTCTGCCGCCGAGGTAGCGATTGGAGGGTCAGCAGAGGCACACCCCCGCTGTCCCTCCAGTGCGCTCGTGATCGGTTAGAAAGCTATCGAACTCACAGCCGTCTGCTTCGCACTCTGAAGTCCACGTTATCGTTGATCCAGGTCCACAGCTCGCCCTGGGCATCATCGGCCGAAGCAGATCCTGCCTGCTCACGCCAGCCGGACATTACCTGATCGTCAACGGTCCACATGCGTACGCGCCTCCGTTCGATCTCCCGCTCCCAAGCGACGGAAGCGGTGGGAGACGCATAGAGTAGACGAACTGTCACGCTGCGCGACAGGTACTCCAACGGAGCCAGGTCAATTCTGGCGTAGGCACTGGTGTCTGGACCAGCGGTGGCGTCCGGTATCCCGTCACTCAACACGACGACACTCAGCGGTGCCAGCACCAATCCTTGGCGCTTCACTAGCGTGGCCACCCTTCCGAAGAACGCATTGAAATCGGTGAACGAGTCTTCCGGCGGAAAAGATTCGCGCAACTGCGTAGCGATCTCCGGTATCGTCTTGCCCTGGAACGCGTGAATCGGCTGAAACGACTTCGGCTCGCCAACCCTCATTCCGCCAATGGAGCCGACGAATACCGCGGACGGTACCCGCAGCTCGCCGAGGCCGTTCAAGTGCCCGAACAGGTAGTGGGCAGCGAAGTCGACGGCCTCGTCGTAGTTGCCGGTGGAGCGGAACGATCCGCTCACATCGATACCGATCACCAATGTCGAGCGCGCTTGCCGGGCGTTATCAGCAGGAACGCACGACACAGTTGCGCTGACCGCTACGGCTGCGAGCAACTTGTTGATTGTTGCACGTCTCATTGTGCGGTCCCTCCTTCCTGTGTCGTTTGTGGCCGCTCGGCCGGTGCGCGGCTTTCGTTTGTAGCTCGTCCCGCTGTCGAGAGCAGCGGCGTCTTAATCCGTACTTCTTCGATGTTCTTGAAGGGCAGGGCGAAAACCCCCCGCGAGCCGAGTGCCACTGCGGCAAAGTTCATGGCTGCCGCGAATAGCTGCAGCACAGGAAGTGTGATCAACTCGAACACCCTGAGCGCCTCCTGCTTGAACCAGGCGGACTCGGCCTTCAACGCGTTTATCGGCGCCACCCACACGTCAGGTTGCGGTGGTGCGGCCGCCGGTGCTTCCGGTCCCTCTTGGCGGATCGTGTCGCGTGCGAGCACGGCTACCAGGGCCGGCGTGCCGTAGCTACCGAACAGGAACCATGTCATTCCGCGCACACCCACCCAGCCGAACGATGCCAGCGCAAGGGTCGATACCAGACCAAGATGTACCTGCTCGTTTGTCGTTTGCGCGATCCACGGTGTTATCGCGTCGATCAGTTCACGATAGAGGAAGACAACCTCGAAGAACATCACGAACAACTCGACCGAGAGCATCTGTACGATCTGTGGCACGTTCTTCTGTCTTACGGCTTCAGCCAGCGCGTGGATACACGCGAAGCTTCCAAGCACCAGGAAGAACAGGAAGAGCCAGAGCAGTGGCCCTAAAAACCGCGGATCAGGTTCGTAGCCGGTTATGCCGGCGAGTACTTCCATCAGCGTCGGCTGAAGCGTGTACATGAAGATCAATGCTTCGACGGCGGACCAGATTAACAGGCCCACGAACGCAACCCACGGTACGCCGGGCTTGAAGTAGTTGCGCGATGTCCAGTCCAGAATGCGCAACGGCGATTGGAACGCCACCCTTGCCGTCGCCACGGCAAACCCAGCGACCAGGCGCAGCAAGCCCCATACCCACCCGACCAACACCAACGCGACTTGAATGATGCCGGCCCAGTAGAACCACGTCGTCCGTCCCGCGTCCCACCATGCCATCAGCATGGCCGTGGCGAACCGACTTCGATTGGAGCGGAAAGGTACGGTGTAGAGAGTCACCATGGTGACCCAGATGCCGGCCAACAATAGCAGCACAGGCAGCAAGATTACGACGCGCTTGAACACGATCTCCATGCTCGTATCGCCGTACCACACGAAGTTGACCATTGCCGCGTGCCAGCCAGGAATCCAACTCACCGGAGCTGAGAACGCACTGATTGGCCCACGCCATGCCTCGGGTACGAATGATTGCATGAATTGCATCTAATAGACTCCTCTCCTCGGGTGGAACAATGGGAAAGAGTAAGCCAGAGCCGAAGGATCGACTCTTAAAGATAGCGAGGTGTGTGTTGAATTCGGCCTAAAGGTACGTCTCCTGGAGAATCTCGTATATGAGTTACGTCACACTTCTGGAAACTCAGATGTTCGCAGTTGTTTCGGGTTCGAAACCGGCAGGAGGCGGGCTAAACTACTGACCCCGTTGAGGTTCCACGACGAACCTCAACCGCAACGCTTCGGTCACCGTCGAGCGGTTTGTTACAGATATCACAGCAGCGCCCCGCTCGCGGTGACTACATTTCGCTCCATGTCGTGCAAGAACACCACAAGCAGATCATACGCAACGCTAGCCGGGATTCTGCTGGCCCTGACGCTGTCGGCGTGCGAGGCTCCGCCGCCGGAGGCCGTCGTCTGGGTCAGGATTCCTCCGGGCGATTCACTCGGAGCGGTTGCTGAGTCTCTGGCGGTCCATGGCATCGTCAAATCTGCGCGCAGCTTCGAGCGCCTCGCGCGGATGGGCAAGAAGCACCTCGGGATCAAGCCGGGTGTTTATCCTTTCCGTCTGGGTACACCGGCGGGGGCAGTCCTGGTCGAACTCAGGCGAGGTCGTCCGGATGCCGTCAGGACGCGTGTCGTCGACGGTATATGGCTGTCGGAGTTGTTACCCGCATTGAGCAGAGACCTGGACATCCCGATGCAGGATTTCTGGGAAGCCGCGGGAGACTCCGCGTTACGATCCCAAATCGGCACGGGAGCCGAGACGGTGGAAGGATACTTGTATCCCACCGTCTACTACGTACCGGTCCAAAGCTCCGCGCTAGGAGTTCTCCGTCAGATGGTGGACACGTTCGAAGCGCACTGGGATCGAGATTGGGATACCAGGCTAGACACACTGGGACTGACTCGAGCCGAGACCGTTGCCTTGGCCTCGATAATTGAGGGAGAAGCTCCCCAAGACGCGGACCGGTCGCTGGTCTCGTCGGTGTACCACAACCGGTTGACTCGAGGTCTGAGACTGCAGGCGGATCCCACGGTGGTCTATGCATTGGGAAGAAGGAAGCGTCTCTACAACGTAGACTACCGCGTCGAGTCGGAGTACAACACATACAGGGTGAGTGGAATTCCGCGTGGGCCGATTTGCCAGCCATCCACTGCCAGCATCGTGGCTGCCCTCTATCCGGCGACAACGGACTACTTCTATTTCGTGGCGGTTGCAAGCGGCCGGCACTTATTCTCCCGGACCTACACCGAGCACCTTGCCACCATCAGGCGAATACGCAGTGGGGGGCCTAACGCTTCGCTCGAACGGTAGGTTCGGGAAGGGGGGGCATTCCAACGGGCGCTGCGACTTCACCATTTCCAACCGAGCCGTGATGCAACTCTAGTCGCTGTTGCGACGAAGCCCAATACCAGAACAGCCCGGGACGTGCCAGATTGCGGCGAGAGGCGCAGTCTTGCCCTGGCGGGGCGTGCCCCACGGTGGCAGCTTACTGGTCAGTTTGTTCCCATGGATACTCCACCCAGTCGGAGGGTAACGATCATGTCCCGCACTGCCGTGTTGTCTGTCGCGGTCACACTTCTGGCCGGGCTCGCCGGCTGCACCGGCGACGCCGCGCTCGAGGTCACCCAGTACAGCGTCGCCCAGTTCTACGAGAACGACCAGTACTTTGGAGCGTCGTTCTCCCACGACAACGCACGGATTCTCGTGTCATCCAATCGCTCCGGCGTGTTCAACGCTTGGGCGTTTCCGGTCGGCGGCGGCGAGCCAGAGCAACTCACAACGTCCACCACCGACGCGATGTTCGCCACATCGTTCTTCCCGAACGACGGGCGCCTGTTGTACTCCAGCGACCAGGGTGGGAACGAGCTGAGCCACGTCTATGTGCGCGCGACCGACGGCGCGGTCACCGACCTGACACCTGGCGAAGACCTCAACGCGAGCTTCGCAGGCTGGGCCGATGACAACGCCTCGTTCTTCGTGCAGTCGAACGAGCGCAACCCGCAGGCGTTCGATGTCTACGAGTATGCTACCGATGGTTACGCCCGCACCATGTTCTACCGGAACGACGAGGCGCTCCAGCCGGGGCCGATCTCGACGGATAAACGCTATGTTGCTCTGGTCCGGTCCTACACGACCTCCAACACCGACATAATCCTGCACGACCGGCAGTCCGGCTCGGACGTCAACATTACGGAACATGAAGGCGACGTCTCCAACTCGCCGGCGGATTTCACGCCCGACGCAGCGGCCCTGCTATTCACGACGAATACGGACGGCGAGTACTCGGCGCTCAAGAGCTACGACCTCGCGACCGGTGAGGTCACCACGCTGCTCGCCCCGAATTACGAGGTGCTTGGTGGCGGCTACTCTCGGAGCGGCAACTACCTGGTGGTCGCGACGAACGAGGAGGCACGTCTCCAGGTGCGGGTGTACGATGCCGCCACGATGACGGAGGTGCGGCTCGAAGGAATGCCGGACGGCCTCGTGACCGGCTTCGGTATTTCGCGGGACGACAGCCACGTGGGATTCTACAGTTCCGACGGCTCAACCCCCGCCGACTTGTGGGTAGGGCCGATGGACGGCGCGCAGAATAGGCTCACCAATGCGCTCAGTTCCGACATCAGTCGTGAGGACCTGGTTACGCCCGAGCACGTCTGGTTCGAGTCGTACGACGGCACTCAGGTCCCCGGCCTGTTATACAAGCCCCACCAGGTGTCGAGCGACGCGCCGGCGCCCGCACTCGTAATGGTACACGGAGGCCCGGGTGGCCAGGCAATGGTCGGTTACTCACCGCTCAAACAGGCGCTGCTGAACCATGGCTACGTGCTGTTCGATATCAACAACCGTGGAAGCTCGGGATACGGCAAGACGTTCTACAAGATGGACGACCAGCAGCATGGTGAGGCCGATCTGGGCGACGTTGTAGCCAGCAAGGGAATGCTCGGCGCCACCGGGTACGTCGACACCACTCGCATCGGAATCATCGGGGGCAGCTACGGCGGGTACATGGTGCTCGCCGCGCTTACGCTCGCGCCCGACGAGTTCGCCGTGGGTGTTGACCTGTTCGGCATCTCCAACTGGCTGCGCACGTTGAACAACATCCCGCCCTGGTGGGAGTCGTTCCGGGAAGCGCTCTACGAGGAGATGGGAGACCCGGCCACCGACAGCGTGCGGTTGCATAGGATTTCGCCGCTCTTCAACGCGGCAAACATCCGAGCGCCACTCATGGTGCTTCAAGGTGCGAATGACCCGCGCGTGCTCCAGGTGGAATCGGACGAGATCGTCGCGGCGGCCCGCGCGAACGGTGTGCCGGTTGAGTACATCGTGTTTCCCGATGAGGGGCACGGCTTCGTGAAGAAGGAGAATGAGATCCGTGGCTACTCCACGATCCTCGAGTTCCTCGACACGCACCTCAAGGTGATAGCACCGACCGAGTAGCGTCCGGAAGACGATTACACGCGGGGGTGCGCGCGATGCTGTGGTGCGCACCCCCGATGCGTGTCCAATCGCCCCCCATACGAGCTTTTGACAAAGAGGTTTTTTCGTCGTAACCTCCGAACTAGGGCTCGTTCGAGGCCTATTCGAAATCGGACGTTCGGCACTCATTCCGGAGGGCGTTATGGAGACCATTCTGAGAATCGACATGGGCGGAAGCGGCGGTCCTACGGTCAGCAAGGAGCCACCGGGAGAGTACGCCGGCATGGGAGGCAGAGCGCTCACCTCAAAGGTTGTTTCAACTGAGGTGCCGCCAACGTGCCATCCTCTTTCGGGGGACAACAAGCTGGTGATCGCGCCAGGGCTGTTGAGCGGCACTGCCGCATCCATCTCCGGGCGCCTCTCGGTGGGGTGTAAGAGCCCTCTTACGGGCGGCATCAAGGAGGCAAACTCCGGAGGACAGCCCGCGCAGGTGCTGGCAAAACTGGGTTATGCCGCGATCATCCTGGAGGGTAAACCGGCGAACGGCGACTTGTACAAGGTCTTCATAACCAAGGACGATGTGAAGATTGAAGCCGACAACAGCCTCAAAATGCTGTCCAACTATGCGCTCGTAGAGAAGATGAAGCAGGAGTACGGGGAGAAGATAGCGTGCATCTCCATCGGTCCTGCGGGGGAGATGAAGATGAGTGCGGCCTCGGTGGCGTGCACCGACATGGAGGGCAGACCTACCCGACATGCCGGACGCGGGGGCGTAGGCGCGGTCATGGGCGCCAAGGGCGTCAAGGTTATCGTTCTCGATCAATCAAGCGTAAAGATGCGCTCCCCGAAGGACCCCGAGAAATTCAAGGCTGCCAACAAGACCTTCGTCGAGGGGCTTAGGAGTCACGCCGTCACGGGAGAGGCGCTGCCCGCATACGGCACCAACGTGCTGACCAATATCATCAATGAAGCCGGCGCTCTTCCAACCAACAACTTCCAGAAGGGTCAGTTTGAGGGGGCATCCAAGATCAGCGGCGAAGCCGAGGCCGAACTTGAGGTCGCGAGGGGCGGCTCGGCCACACACGGATGCCACCGCGGATGTGTCATCGAGTGCTCGGGAATATTCAACGACGAGGACGGCAACTATCTGACCAAACAGCCCGAGTACGAGACGGTCTGGGCGCACGGCGCAAACTGCGGTATCGACGACCTAGACGCCATCGCCAATCTGGATTTTCTCGACGACGATTACGGTCTGGACACCATTGAGATGGGAGCGACCATCGCCGTGGCCATGGAGGCGGGTCTGGCCGAGTTCGGTGACGCGGATGCCGCCATCAATATGATTAATGAAGTGGGGCAGGGCACGCCGCTGGGGCGGGTACTCGGAAACGGAGCCGCTGTGACGGCCAAGGTTTTCGGCCTCGAGCGGGCGCCGGTGGTCAAGGGTCAGGCCATGCCGGCGTACGATCCCAGGGCGGTCAAGGGAATTGGCGTCACATATGCCACCACGCCCATGGGCGCGGACCATACCGCCGGATATGCGGTTGCCACCAATATATTGGGGGTTGGGGGCAGTGTGGATCCGCTCGACCCGGAGGGACAGGTGGAGTTGTCGCGAAATCTGCAGATCGCGACGGCTGCGGTGGATTCGACCGGCATGTGTCTCTTCATCGCCTTTGCTGTCCTCGACCAGCCCGAGACTTTCCAGGCACTGATAGATATGCTAAACGCATTCTATGGCTTGAGCCTCGATGGCGACGGCGTAACGGAACTCGGCAAGACGGTTCTCAAAATGGAAAGGAAGTTCAACGAAGAGGCTGGCTTTACGTCGAGCCACGATCGCCTGCCCGGGTATTTTCAAAGTGAGAAGTTGCCGCCTCACAACGTCACCTTTGATGTCCCGGAGAAGGCGCTGGATGAAGTGTTCAACTTCTGACCGGCGGCTACGAGATTGGAAGTGAAGTGAAAGGCGGGAGTCTACGGGAACTGTCCTTGACGGTTGAACCCCGTATGCTCCCGATCTTTTTTTTCTTTCTACAAGACGGGTTTCTGCTCGAGGCACAGGTAGGCTGCAGCATCAGGGAGTTCCTGCGCGACCGGTGCAGGATTGCGCCCGAGACCATCGCGGAGCGGATCAGCACGGTGTTTCTGGACGGGAAGCCGGTCGACGATTTTGATCGCGCTTTCATCGAGGACAACTCCACGCTCGCACTCTCGGGGGCGATGCCCGGTCTGGTGGGAGCTGTTATGAGAAGCAACAGCCCACTCCGATCGTTCCGCAGCTCGATAACCCACGGTGGCGATGAGGGAAGCAAACGACTACAAGACGGCCTGGTCCGGTTGAAGCTGTTCAACACGGTGATGAGCGAGTTGGCGTCTGGTTTCTTGAGAGAGGGAGTGTTGCTTGAACCGCTCGCTGTTAAGGGCTTCCTCGCGAAGCAGTCGGAGGATTGCCGAAAAGGAATCAGAGAAATCTTATTGGATCGTGAGCCAATCGAAATGAGACTCCTACTCGAAGAAGATCACCTGTCCGAGTCTGAACTCGTCTCGTTTGCTGTTTGGACTCTTGCATGAACGTCAAGGTGAAGCTGTTTGCGACGCTCAGAGACGGGCGTTTCGAGGTGGAGGTCAAGCAGTACGCTCCAGAAACCACGGTTGGGCAGATTCTGGAGGCTCTCAACATCCCTGAGAGCGAAGTGAAGATTGTCTTCGTGAACAACCGCCATGCGAAAATGGACCGTGAACTCTTTGATGGGGATGTTCTGGGCATCTTCCCCCCCATAGGGGGCGGTTAGCATATTGGCGCTGCCGCGCGCCGAAATGACGCCATCACGTACCAGGAATGCACCCTTCAACTTCTCCTCTTCATTCAGCTCCGCAACGACCACCGTAGTGGTCGGCTTTGCGCCTTTGAACTTGTGCGGTGACCGGGTGATCACCACCGCCTCGATACTGATCTCCTCGGCACGGGCGAGGATCCCCTTGCCGTAGGTTCCACTGGCACCGATGCTTGCCACTCTGTTGGGCTTTGCGATGAGTGTGCTCATTACCATTTGCTCTTTCTGCTATTCGACACAGGCAGCACTCAGCCTTTCCTAGCAACAACCGCGAATTCTGTTGAGCCCTGGCTGAAAGTTTCTCCAGCGACATCGGCGTATAGTTCCTCGACTTCCAGGCCGTTCTCCTCAAACTCGGCTTGGAGAGATTCGGGGCTGAAGCACTGGATCCAGTTGTACACTGTCCGAGTCCGGTCCTCTTCGATGATCGTGTACTTGTCGAGAAAGACCTTTTCTTCTTCGTACTTGAAGGTGTTGAGGAAGCCGTAATAGGGGTTCGGCGACCAGAATCCGTCCAGCTGATTGATCTCGTATATGGCAGCCTCCTCCTTCTGATCGAAGACGTTGAGTGAGTGCACGTCCAGAAACACCGATCCGCCGTCGTTCAGGAGTTTCTGAAACTTGCCGAGCAAGTCACGACGCTGCATTGGGCTCAGAGCACAGAAGTCGCACCAGATCATCGTGATGAGATCGAACCTCTTGTCTGTTTCAAATGCCAAGTAGTCCTGACACACATAGTCGATACTCAAGCCCATTCGCTCTGCCGTTTCCTCTGCGTAGCGAATCGACCTTTCGGAGAAGTCAATGCCAACAACAGCGGCGCCGTGGTCCGCGAACCGGGTAGTGTACAGGCCCGGCCCGCATCCGAAGTCTGCGATGGCCGTGTGGTCGTCCACGCTGAACTGGGAGGCTATCCATGCCGAAGAACGTTCGATGAACTCCGGATTTCTAGATGCCAGGTCCAGCGATTCATTCAAATGGTACTCGAGCATCTTCTTCGACGTGTGCGCGTCCGTCCAGAGGTCGGCTGCAGTGTAATACTCGAAGGGCTCTGGCCGCGCGTTGATTTCCTCCAACCTTTCAAACATCCGGTATCTCCAACTTTCTGATAGCGAGGGCTTCGCTCACGATCCCTTGCGGGATTGGTAAACACTGACGGAGCAGATCGGGTCTCTTGGTTGAGTTCGTCTTGAGTCTTGCTGCCCTCCAAGATCTCATGAAAAGTGCTCACCCATTCGCCGCCCCGGATCGTGAGTAGAAGTAGCTGATCGAGAACTTCGCGATCAACGCAGCCCGCACGCTCAAACCCAAGATGAAACCGGAACCTCCCAGGAATGGGCGATAGAACGCTACCTCTAGACCAATCGAAACCAGCAGCAGAACTGCTGTGATGAGCAGTAATCCCTTTCTCTCAAATGGCCTGAACCAGCCCCAAGCCAGGATGACGGTCCAGCCAGCCATGAAGAGTCCGGCGATGTACATAGCGAAGCGATAGTCCGCGCCTTGGCCCGTCAGTCCGGCCATCATATTGGGAATTTCGGCTCCGGCAGCTATGAGAAACCAGTTGGCGGCTACTATTGCATCGGCGACCGTTCCGATCGCAAAACTCAATCTGAGTAGTTGAAGACCTCTGCGCGCCATTTTATCCTCCTTGCCACCTTTCCCTGTTCAACATTCAAACGCGATTCATCAGTAGTGTCGAGGTAACGCGATTGAAGGGACAATCAGTCACTCGACATCGCCTGCAGAAGTAAAGAAACTGACCTGAATACCACATACCCGCGCCGATTACGAATGCTACTAGGAGTATTGTGTTTGACAGCAACCAAAACACCGGATAGGTCGGGATGAGAAGAAATACCGTGCAAAACAGAAGCTTCTCTGACCTGCTGCAAGGCGTCGTCTTTCTCTTTTTCATGAGCCGCCTCGTCACACTCACAGGAGCCTGAAGGCAATCGCCGTACTCATGGAGATGCGGGCACCTTGGACATACTATGTGTCTCATCACGATTCCTGGAATTCCATACCAGTATATTGCGATGTAAGGCAGGACCCACGGCCAATCAGCAATCACGATGCCGACGGTACCCGCAATTCCCATGGCCCAGAACGAAAGCTGAGCATAGGCCTTTTCCCACATTCCAAATCCCTCAGCAAGTGAGCATCTCGCTTCTTTGTTCATACTACGTCTCCCCGCATTCTGCTGCTGGGTCATCTTTGGAAAATCGACATCCCAGGTCGAGAGTGGCGCGAGAGCTCGTGGCCCTCGCGCGCTTTTTGCTCAAAACGCAAACCCAAGCCCGATGCTCGCATACATCGGCGGCGTCAAGTCATTGAACTCTTCCGTACGGAGTTGCCCGCATCGCGCGAGCAGCTCTGCCCGGCCAACAGTGAGACCGGCAGACAGGCCGTAATGTACGGTTCCGCCGGGATCGCGATACCAGCCATCCTGCGCATCCGGATAGAAGTAGGTTCGATACCAATCGCTATGTGTGATGTGGGTAACACCTGCCTTGTCGAGCCCAAACTCGGCCGCCAAGAACCAACCGGATCGGTAGACGCCAAGTGCGCCGGTGAGGTCGGTACCAAAGTTGTAGCCACGATAGATCGAGTTGTCCGTTCCGCGGGCGATGAATGCCGTACTTCCTGTCAGGTGAAGCGAGCGCCACCTGACGATCGAGGTCAGCAGGTGCAGTCGTGCGCGGAAGTCTCGCGTGTCCATCTCGGCGGCCACTATGCCGGCGTCGCCAGCCAATTGAACGCGATGGCCAAAGAGTGAGACTACTCGACCGTATCCCACTGCCGGGAACAATGCTGGATCCAGTCCGAAGGTGGCATAGACCCGATTTGGGTCGGAGTCAAACCGAGCCACATTCCACTGCGCCGAAGTGTTGGTTGCGAGGAGCACCGCGAACAACAGGCCGGGGACGAAATGCCGAAGATGCCTTCTCATTGCGAGCCCCCTTCCCGCGCGTTCAGGTACTCGCGAACGTGCGTCAGTACCCCTGCGGTGTGCGTCCACTCGAGATCGTGCCCTGCATTCTCGACCACAACCAGTGATGCAAACGGATACTGCAGAATTTGCTGCCGCTGGAACGTTTCTCCTATCACCCCATTGAGGGATCCGGTAATGAACAGGACCGGAGTTGTGTAGGCGGACAGATTGTCGGTGAAGTCATAGACTGCGACACCGTTTTCGTCTTGTCCGTCCATTTCCAGGTACTTGTTCACTGCGGCCCCGAGTCGCCAGAATGGAGCGGGGTCTATATCCATCTGTTGGTGGTATCGGGGTTGGGAATCCTTGAGGCCGAGCATCCGTTCGTAATCCCACCTCGCGTGATCGTCGGGTGAAAGGAACTGGCTGTTCCACGCAAAATCATTGAGCCACTCGGCGCCCAGGTTGAGGTCGAACATTTCGCTCTTGATGCTCTCGAACGTCGGGCCATCCAGAGGGCCGGGCTCGATGAGCACGGCTCCAGCCACGCGAGTCGGATACTCGTTGATGTATTGTGTGGCATACATACCGCCCCAGGAGTGACCGATCAAGTACACCTGCCGTCCCGTGGCGTACCGGTCGACCAGGGCATTCAGGTCCTCTGTGTAGATGTCCAGAGTCAGCACGTCTTTGTCGTGGCGCTTGGAGAGGCCGCTGCCCCGCTGGTCCCAGTAGACCAGGAAGAAGTCGTCGGCTAGAGAAAAGCCGCCATACCGTTGTCCCATTCGCAGCATCGAGCGGTAGTCACCTCCTGGCCCGCCGTGGAGGAAGATGATGACTGGATCCGCCGGGTCCCCAACCGTCTCCAGGTGAAATAGAGACCCATTCATCTCAATCGCAGGTAAGCCGCCATCCTCCGCGACGGTGGCCGGCACCAAATACCCGGGTTCGCTGGGGTCCATCGCGTTTTCGCACGCGCCGAGGACCAGAAAAGCCATCGGTGCCCATCTGTTGATTCGCATTGTTTTCCCCAATCAAGATTCGTTCGTGACCGGCCGGATTGGCCGGCTACGCGTTCAGGATAGGGGGTAGTTTGTGATGAGTCGTCCGAACCGGTCGGATCGGACGAACTGGCCGGTTGGATTGGACGGTTCGGCTAGCCGATGCCGGCAGAGGCGTCTTCTGCGGATTCCAAAAAGCGTCTATACCCAGATGGCGTCTGACCGGTGTGCTTCTTGAATACGCTGTTGAATGTCGATTTTGAAGCAAAACCAGCGTCGAGTGCTAGAGACAACAGCGTTAGCGCTTGCGATTTCTCGTCGGAGAGGCGCCGTTGAACTTCTCTCACCCTGTACCCGTTCACGAAATCGTAGAAGCTCTGGTTCAGCAGAGTGTTCAATATCTCGGAGAGCTTGTGAGGCGAGGTACCCAACTGTTCCGCGAGATCTGGAAGCGTGAGATCGCTGTTCCTGAATGGGTGTTTCGCTTCCATGATCTGGAGGAGGGCGTCCCTCAGAGTCTCTGCTTCGTTTTCGCTCAGTCCTGATCTCTCGTAGCGAGGTGACGCTTCCGGCTCGGGCGTGACTGTCAGCGTCGCACGTTCGTCCCGGGTCGGAACTTGGATTTCTGGAACGGGCCGGGCCACTGTCGGGAACTCGCCTGTTGCCACGTTGAATACCTCTGGCTGCCTCAAGGCCCTGTAGCCGATTCCGTACACGAGCACAGCAATCGCGAGCGCAACGACGTCGTCCTGGCTTGCGCTGAAGGGAAAAGAAAGAAGGTCTCCGAAATGGAAGAGTGCGGCCATCGCCCAAATGACTGCTCCGGCAAACGCAAGATGGAGGAGCCACTGCAGGTTCACACGCTCAGTTGATGAGTAGCTGTCCTTTACTTGCGTGCGGTGCCGCCGCAAGAAGACGATCGTGGCCGCAGTATAGCAGATCCCGGACACGTATTTCAGGGTTTCCATGATGCTAACGATCGGTGGTCTCACGCCCTGTTGTAGTTGAAGGTAGAACTCGATTTTCTCGGCGCCGCTCATGAGATAGATAGGCAAACCCGTCAAGATGGCGACGGCGAAGGGAGCGAAATGTAGTGCGTCCCAACTCCCGAGTCGCCTGACACGATCGCTTGCGCAAACTGAATAGAGATATACGAGCGGTCCGTATAGGAACGGCATCGGAAATGCCGCCCCGAAAAAGTGCGGAAACACCTGCTCGAATTCGACCGCGTGATAGACAACCGAGATCATCTGGATCGAGAACACGAAAACTGCGACAGCCAGAAGGCGATTAGCCATCCGGTTCCGCCGCTGCGTCGCAAGCACGCCGGTCAGAAAGAAACCCTGGGCGGCGCCGAACAGGGCTGCGATGTTGAGCCAGTCGAGTGTCATGGGCTGCATTGAAGATAGAAATATCAAACAAGGGGAGGCGGCTCGCGATGGGGGAGGCACACTGATACGGTAGGCTCAATGTTCCAACTGCCAACGTCGCCCTATCGAGGCTTCAGATCATTCGGCACTCAAGTAGTACCGAAAATCACAGCAGTCGTCGCCTTCCATGATGGTTTTGGTTCGTTCCAACCTGAGGTTGGGATTGAATCCTCTGGCATGGGGCTCGTCGCGGCAGCAGGATAGCGCAACGCCGAACTTCTCCAACCCCAACTCCATGTATTTGTCGTAGTAGGGACAGCGGGTAATGTTGAAAAAGTAGGTCGTTGGAGTCTTCTCGAGGACGTCCATTTCCATGATTCCGCCATCACCCCAGGTCGCGACCTCATCGACCAATTCGGCTATTCCGTTAGGTCCCTCCGGACTCCTCATCTCCTTGCCGCGCTGGAAGGCCTCTCGTTCGTTGACTTCCTGTACCGTGGCTACGGCCTCCTCCCATCCGATCTTCTGGGAGAACGCCCGAAGCACCGGTGCGATAGCCAGAGCCTCTATCGCCCGTTTTTCTATTCGGGTCAGTGCGTTGTCTCCGGGTAGGCTATTCACGTCCGCCCTCCTTCAGCGTTTGCCAGGAGGGCCTCTCAAATATGCAGTTATCTGTCATCGCTCTTCCATGAATCCCCTGATATCCTCAATGATGTCCCGCACGGTCGCCTCCACGATCCTCTCGCCTTTCTGCCGTGTGGCAAGGGTCGGATCTCCCCAAATCCCCGTCGGCGAATACGTGTACGGCTTGGTCGAGTCGCGGGTCAAGCCGCGTCTGTTTCTCGGATCGTAGTCCTTTTCTGCTTTGGTCATATCCACTATGTCGGGCGCGATGTACAACATCATCGACGTCTCGATTTCGTCTGCGTGCGTTCCACCCTCCTGTGTCTCCACTTCCTCGATAGCATCAGCGCCCACTTGCAGGATATCGGTGAATCGCATGATGATACCCGACTCAAGAAGTTCTGCGGATGCGGGCCCCAGCACCCTCGCTGTGGAAACTCCGGTATTCAGTATGTAGAACTTCTTCACACCGTACCCCGCGATGGAAACGCAGATGTCCTTTACCAACTCTCTGAATGTCTCTGCCTCGAGCGAAACCGAACCTGGATACTCCAGGAATGCCGGATAGAATCCGAAAGGAATCGTCGGCATCATCACGACATCCAGCTCCTTTGCCACTCTGTCAGCAAGATATTCCGCCATGAGAAAGTCGTTGTTCAGCGGTAGATGTGGCCCGTGTTCCTTCGTGATGGCCCCGAGGGGTATCACCACGAGGTCGTGCGTCTCGAAAACCTCCTCGGCTTCGATCCATGTGAGGTGCTCCAATCGTACGCCCACCTCGTTCTGAGGAGTGGGCGGTACGGTGTTTTGACCTATAGAGAGGATCACGGTCCGGACGTTGGAGCTTGACGCGAAAAGACCCAATGGTGCGATCATAACTGCGATCAATAGCTTCTGCCCCAGGTTCATTTCTTTCCCCCTTATCAGGCGTCAACGGCAGCTGCGGCACCGACAGACACTGGCCCTTCCATCTTAACCGGACTTTTGCACCCTAGCCATAACCCTCGTAGGCCCGTATCTTGGCTCCGTCTTTTTTGGGGGACCGCGAATAACGCCAATGGCTGACTACGATGTCTTCGACCGTCTGAAACCAGCCGTTTCTGACCGTAACACCATCGAGTGGGAACTCTGTAGTGGTTTTCTGCGCAACGCCAGTCTGCAATCGCCCTTCACCAATTTGCGATTTGCACGCAAGGGCTCATGTCTCCACCCCTGATCGAGCTCACGGATCTATGTCAGGCCTATGGTGATTTCGAAGCGCTGAGTGGGCTTACCGGTTTGATTCCGTGCGGTAGCGTCGGGCTGGTTGGGTCGAACGGAGCCGGCAAGAGCACTCTGATCAAAGTGCTCCTGGGCATTCTGAAGCCCTCGGGTGGATCGGCGTCCGTGCTCGGCCTCTCGGTCACCGAACAACTCATCGCCATGAGAGCCCGGGTAGGGTATATGCCGGAGCGAGGTGGTCTTCCTGCCGATCAGACGGCCGCGGACTTCTTGATCTATGCAGCGGAACTCGCGGGCATCCCCCACAAGGCCGCGAAGCAGCGAGCGTCCGACGTACTCACACTGGTGGGATTGCACGAGGAACGATTCCGGCATTTCGGAGATTTTTCAACTGGGATGTTGCAGCGTGCGCTCCTCGCTCAAGCCATCGTGCACGACCCGGAGTTGGTCTTTCTCGACGAGCCACTTGCCGGAATGGACCCTGAGGGGCGAGACGAGATGCTTTCGCTGATCGGTAGGCTCAAGGGCTTTGGGATCAACACCCTGGTGTCGAGCCACATGCTCAATGATATCGAAACCACCTGCGACTGGATCGTGATGATCGAGGGTGGACGGATTATCCGGAACA
>JBDGYW010000033.1:0-19289 GCA_039588935.1 Gemmatimonadota bacterium
TTCGACTACTTCGTGGCCCCGCCACACGAACGAACGAACTGGGCCATCGGACTAGGCCTTCCGATGTTCGTGGTGGATCCCCCATTGGGTAGCTATGCACCGCTCAACCGCCGGCTCCTGATCGATGCGGGTGTTGCGCGACCCATCAGCAGCAGTGCAGATGCTGTGGACTTTGGCGACACACCCGAAACGCTCCGTGACTCTGGTGAACTCCAGAGAATGTCTGAAGCGGGTTGGCAGCGTTTCGACATACGCGGTTTTGAGAACATCGCGTCAATGCTACGTTCTGAGCATTAATATTGGAGCCAGCCTTGGCACCTTCTTGCACAACTCACACTCACAAGTCACCGCCTAGAACCTCCCCTCCCGCACCTGTCCCTTCTTCAAGCCGTTGCGCAACTTCACGACGTTGCTGACGTCGACCGATTGGTTTTCCGGCAGAGGGACGTCACCCTTTTCCTTACCGAGCCCAACGACGCTCTTGAGCTTGGTTAAAACATCCGATCCTTCAACCGCGTTCCCGTTGTCGTTGTAGTAGTCGAACCACGGCAGCCCGGCTTGGGAGTAGCTCCGAGCTGTCGGAGGAACAGTTTGTGGATTCTCGCCTGTGATCTGCCTCCACACCATCGAGTTGGCGATATGCACGAAACAGCGGCTGGAGTGTCGCAGGTCCCAGTCTTCGAGATCAAATGTGTCGTCGTAGATCTCCTGGCGCATTCTTCCGCCGGGCGCGAGCCCCATGTCGGGAGCAGCCGCAGATAGACACATGAGTGATTTGCTAGTGAAAGATCGCTTGCAGATCACCGCCCTAAACATGCGTTCGTAGGCCGTCTTCTTCATTGGATATGCCACTATCTGCAGTCCACCGTGTTCGGCCTCACCCGTGATTTGCTCCTCAGCGCTGTAACCGCTTCCAAGCGGCATGGCCACAAACTGACGGATGATCCCCTTCTCGACACAGTAGCCGTCGAGCCACGGCTGCTCGGAGGTCGACATATAGTCCTGTGGGTCGCGGTTCAGACCGTTTTCCCACTCTTCGCCTGTCACCGCATTGATCTTCCCGGTCGCAACCTT
Organism: Gemmatimonadota bacterium; assembly: GCA_039588935.1. Lineage (GTDB taxonomy): Bacteria > Gemmatimonadota > Gemmatimonadetes > Gemmatimonadales > GWC2-71-9 > JBDGYW01. The sequence goes on from JBDGYW010000033.1 coordinate 1,075, forward strand.
CACCGCGAATGGATAAGAACCACCGAAGTTCACCCACAGAGCCTCCGATTGGTACATCGGCAACATCACGCCGCCGTGGTCGACCCAAAGATTCGGAACACTCTCGGCAAAATCGTCTACGTGCCTCAACGGGAAGCTGCCGAGTCCGGGGGGCAGGGGATAATCCTTGTCGTCGTCTGGTATGCGCAGCGTCCGTTGGAAATCGATACGCAACTCGGCGTTCCTGTGGACCTCTGGGAATCGGAATACGAGATGGTCGCGTTTTAGCTCAATCATGGTGCCCCTCAATTCTAGTTTTCGCATGCCGATCATGCCGCGACATCAACTACCACTCCCCGTCTCTCACCTCCCTCACGAGCCTCAGAATTGCGTGATCCGGCATTTCGCGCATCTCCCGCAACAACCTGCCGAACAACTCTGGCCGTTTGCGGATTACCGCCTGCAGGTCTGACGAGACCTTGCCGGCCAATGCCAACAGCACGTCTGGGTCTTCATCGAGTTCCTTCGCCAGAAGCAGAATTTTTGCCTCTGACGGTGGTGCCACCTCGCCCCGCTCCACCTTGCTCAAGAACGAGGGCTCGACATCGATCCTGCCGGCGACCTGCCTGACCGAAAAGCGGTTATCAATTGCTTTCAGCTTCTCGCGGCGCTCCCGGATGTAGCCACCAAATTGTGGATCCATTGCATGTAGTATGTACTACATAGTACACGCTTGTCAAGTAACCGATATGATCAACGGGGTATGTGAGTGCGGGGGGGGGTGAAATGTGTCCAATCCATCCGCCAATGCCTCCGTGGGAATCCGCCAATCCCGCACTCCCGCGTGTAATGCCGATGCCGCTATGCCACCTATCCCGCTTCCGCTCTCACGCTCCCGCTCCTTCCGCCACCTGTGATAACGCAATTGGGCAGACCCCGTTGAGCCTGCCCCTCTGCAACTCCTGCCGCTGCCGCGTTGCGCCGTGGCCCTATCCCTCTTCGTCCCGCACGACCGTTCGCGTTGCCAGATCGAATGTGAATGTCTCGCCGTCGATCGTGATTGCTGCTAATTGAGTTCCATTGAACTCAATGACCACGGTCCGAGTACGGGTGCGAGTGTCCTCCATACCCATCACGACTTCGACAGTCACTTCTCGGGTTATGGTGCCTGACAGAGGCCAGGTTTCCAGACGCGGAACGGTAATCACGACGCTGTCGGTGGTGCTGGTGGAACTCATGTTGTAGACACGGTCGCCGTTGTCGCCGGTGTGGCGTGTACGGTTGACCGCGGCGCTGCCGGTACCGTTCCATATCCGTTCAGTCTCGGCGCCGAACAAACCCGATACGGTCATGTCGCGGTCACGATTGACAGTGATCGCGACGTCTTCTCTGGTACGCGAGCCTTCAAAGGCGGCAACGATGTTGACTGCCTCTGTGGTATCCCTGTGGAAGAACTCCTGCTCGTTGCCAGTGATACCGTAGAACGTTACCTCCCTCGTGAAGTTGATATTGTCGCCGAAATGCCGCTGCGGGCACCGAATGCGGAAAAACCCCAATCGCGCGCAGCCATCCTGCGTGTGAAACGTGGGCTGCAAGGCGCGATCGGCCTCTGTGGTCATGAGGACTATGTCATCGCTCGTGGCATCTGCAGCGTAGTAAGCCACGTCGAGGTTTAGCTGTTGATCCTCTTCGCTCGGTGCCCCCAGCTCCGTGCCACACGCACCTAGCAGGAGCAGGGCTGGGATAACGGCGAGTTCGCCGCGGCTGAGTCTTGAGCGCATTCTTCTCTCGCTTTCTTGAGTCTTCTCCATCGGCGGCGTTACCGCCCTTCCAGCTTGTGAGACGATGGATCGAACGAAACGTTAAGTCGCCATTGCAGAGGATACTTCGCACACCAAGTGCCACAGAGGCAGCATCGAAAATGTACCGGGTTGATTCGGGTGAAGTGGCGTTGGAGATCAGACGCGAGAAGCGCCGAGCAAAGGCTTCATCTCTGTGCCAATCGACACGGTGTGGGAGGCGGCTAGTCGTGCCATGATCCTGGCCGTACCTTTGATTTCGGACCTAATGAGCACGGCGTGTGAATCATCGAACGGCGCGATTCTGTTACTAGACACACACAGAGGTGATTATGTGGAAGGACCACCTGCACGTGCGGCTGATTGCGTGTCTCGCCTGGGCCGTTGTCCCAGCCTCCTTGCTTGTTCTTACAGGCTGTTCCCCGTACCCGCCGCCGCCCGACACGCGGCAAGCTGTGGTCGTGGACACTATCCACGGGGTCGAATTCGAGGATCCGTACCGGTGGTTGGAGGATCAGAGTTCGGACGAAACACGCAGCTGGATTGCCGAGCAGAATGTCTATGCAGAGCAGATCGTGGGTGAGTCCCCGCTGAGGACGCGCCTGCGTGAAAGACTGCGGGCGCTAATGGATGTGGATGATGTGGGATCACCGCGCCGCGCCGGCGATTACGAGTATTTCACATTGCGAAGGTCCGGCGAAGAGCTGGCGTCCATCTACAGGCGGCCCGTGCCCGACGAAGGAGAAGAAAGCGAGATCGATCCTGCCCAGGAATATGAACTCGTTCTCGGTCCGCATCCCTTGAGCGAAGGCAATACGTCTCGGGTCTCCATCAGGTCCCTGTCGCGAGACGGTAGGCTGATGATCTACTCCATCAGGGACGGTGGTGCCGACGAGGTTGAACTCCGCATCCGCGATCTCGAGGCAGGAGATGACCTTGCTGACGTCTACCCATGGGCTCTTTACGATGCCGCATCGTTCAACCGCGACGGCACGGGTTTCTATTATGTCCGCCGTTCCCGTGAGACGGGGCCGCGCGTTTACTTCCACACAGTTGGAGCAGATCCGGAAGACGATGCCGAGTTGTTCGGAAATGGCTATGGCCCGACGAGCTTTATCCAGGTGAGCCAGGTTGACGGTGAGCGGTCTCTGATGTTCACCGTCCAGCACGGTTGGGCTCGGAACGAGGTGTATCTCCAGAACCGGGGCAACGGTCGGATTACGCCGATCGTGACAGACATAAATGCACATTTCAACGCGCGGTTCACGGACGGCGAGATCTTTCTCCGCACTGACTATGAAGCTCCGAACTACAGGGTCGTTGCGGTAAACCCGAACCGTCCGGCTGAACAGTACTGGCGTGAAGTGATACCAGAATCCGAGGATGTGCTACAGAGCTACACAGTCATTGACGATCGCTACTATGTCACCTATCTGCATAACGTCAGCACTAAGATCAGGATCTTCGAGCGAGACGGTACGCCTGCAGGTGAAATACCGGTGCCGGCATACCACACGGCCGGCATCAGCGGTGAGGAAGATGGCAAAGCCCGCTTCACTCTGACCTCGCTGATCCTGCCGCAGACGGTCTACGAACTCGATCTTGCAACCGGCGGCCGTCAAGTGGTCGAGGAACCAGAGGTCGAATTTGCCACCGATGACTACGAAGTGAACCAAGTCTGGTTCACCTCGAGGGATGGCGTCGAAGCTCCGATGTACATCGTCCACCGGAAGGGCATTGAGCTTTCCGGAGATCACCCGACGATGCTTAACGGCTACGGTGGGTTCACATCCAGTATCACACCGCGGTTCAGCTCGACGACGGCGGTTTGGCTGGAACAGGGTGGCGTCTACGCCGTCGCCACGTTACGTGGTGGGAATGAATTCGGTGAGTCGTGGCACCGTGCGGGAATGCTGGAGAACAAACAGAATGTGTTCGACGGCTTCATCGCGGCGGCGGAATGGCTCATTGACAACGGGTACACCAACTCTGAGAGGCTCGCAATCCGGGGCGGGAGCAACGGAGGCCTGTTGGTCGCCGCGTCACTCACGCAACGTCCGGAGCTTTACCGGGCCGTACTGTGTGGTTTCCCCGACCTCGACATGGTGCGTTTCAACACGTTCACCGAGACCAACAACATGCCGGCGCTCCTGGAGTACGGGGATGCCTCGGTGCCGGAGCAGTTTGAGTTTCTGCGACGTTATTCGCCCTATCAGGCTGTGACCGACGGAGCAGACTACCCGGCAGTGATGCTGACGACAGGTGATCTTGATACGCGAGTGCCGCCGCTTCAGGCCCGCAAGATGACCGCACGATTGCAGGCGGCATCCGGCTCCGGATTGCCGGTAATACTGCGGTATGGTGAGAAGCACGGGCATGCGGCGGGGCGGGGCAGGCCGATGAGCGAAGCAATAGACAACTCAGCCATGGAGATCACCTTCCTGCTCATGCAGCTGGGAGTACCGTCGGGCAGCTGAACTCGTATTGGCCCCGGCGGGGGGGAGCCGACGACCAAAGGGTGCCTTCTGGGTATCTTTGAGCTGTCTGTCGCCTAGTAATGGTGCGTACCCTCCGGTGCGTTTCCTCCACCGAACTAACAAAGCGGAGATAGTATCACATGAAGCGAATCCTCTCGTTTGCTGTCGTTGTTCTGTTCCTGATGCCAGTCCTGGTTCAGGCGCAGCAGAAACGACCACTCGATCACGACGTTTACGACAGCTGGAAAAGCATTCAGGGACAGCGTATATCGGATGACGGCAGGTGGGTTCTGTTTACGCTAGATCCTCAGGAAGGTGATGCGGAACTCCATGTGCGGGATCTGCGCTCCAACGTGGATCACGTGGTGCCTAGAGGTGAAACGGCCCGATTCAGTCACGACAACAGCTTCGTGGTATTCATGATCAAACCGGAACTGGCCCTCGTTCGGGAAGCCCAGGAGGAGAATGGCGGGCGGGATAGCGCACCCAAAGACTCCATGGGAATCCTGAACCTGGCTTCCGGTGACATCACGAAGGTCGAGCGCGTCAAGTCGTACGAGCTTCCCGAGGATGAAGGTGGCTGGGTTGCAATCTTGTTGGAGGAAGAGGAGGAGGCTGAGTCCGATACGACCGAAGGTGGTGCGGAGGAGCAGCCAGCCGCCGCACCCCGGGGAAGACCGGGCGCGCAGGGACGGGGAGGTAGGGGTGGCGGAGACAACGGCGAAGAAAAGCAGGATGGTACTGTCCTCGTATTACGTGAGCTCACTTCAGATGCCGAGCGGCGTTTTGAGAGTGTACTCGAGTATGCCTTCGCCAAGGATGGACAACGTCTCGCCTACACGGCGTCCAGCAAAGACAGCACGGCTGACGGTGCATACTTGGTCACAACAGGTGAAGAAGCCGCCGGGACGATGCTTTCCGGCGCGGGAGACTACAAGTCACCCACCTTTGACGAGGGCGGCGAGCAGGTCGCGTTCTTGTCGAACCGTGACGACTACTCCGCCGACCAGCCCTCGTTCACGCTCTTTCACTATCGAGCCGGAGCTGACGAGGCAACCGGAGTGGTGGCAGAGGGAACGGCGGGAGTACCAGAGGGTTGGTGGGTGAGCGAAAACGGAGACCTGTCATTCTCGGATAACGGTGCACGGTTGTTCTTCGGAACCGCGCCTCGGCCGGAGCCAGAACCGGAGGAAGAAACCCCCGAGTGGGAGGAAGTGGAAGTAGATATCTGGAACTGGCGTGATCCTCTCCTGCAACCGAATCAACTGGTCCAACGGCAGCGTGAACTCGAACGTAGCTATCAGGCTGTGGTGCATCTCGCGGACTCCCGCGTGGTTCAGCTGGCAAATATCGACATTCCCACCGTCGAGGTCGGATCGAATGGCGACAGCGACATCGCTGTGGCATCGACCAACATGCCATATCGCCAGCGTATCTCGTGGGACTCACCTGGCTACAACGATGTCTACGTGATCGATGTCAACACTGGCGCAAGCGAGATGGTTCTCGAGGAGTTGCATGGACGCGGTGTCGAGCTTTCGCCGGGCGTCAGCTATGTGACCTGGTGGGACGGCCACGAATTGGCCTGGTTCGCACAGAGCGTGAGTGGTGGGGAACCGATCAACCTATCCAGTGGCATACCGCACCCCGTCTACGACGAATCGGACGACCACCCGATGATTCCCGGGTCGTACGGCTCCGCCGGGTGGACCGAATACGACGGTTTGTTTCTCGTATATGACAAGCATGATGTCTGGGCTGTCGATCCCACAGGCGGTCAGGCACCGCGGAACGTCACAGAAGGAACGGGTAGGCGAGAGAACCTACGATTCCGTTACACGCGCGTTGATCCCGACGAAGAATTCATCTCAGAAAGCGAACCGATTCTACTCGGTGCGTTTGACAGGGACAACAAGGATGCTGGCTTCTACCGTGATCGGGTGAGCGGTGATCGGGAGCCCGAGCAATTGGTGATGATGGCGAACTCATTCGGACGCGCCCGGTTCGGAGGAGGCGGCGGTGTCTTGAAGGCAGAGGACGCTGACGTCTTCCTCTTCACAAAAGCGAGCTACCAAGAGTTCCCCGACCTCTGGGTGAGTGATCTCTCTTTTGGGGACATGAGGAAAGTCAGCGACGCCAACCCGCAGATGGCGGAGTATTCTTGGGGGAGTGCTGAACTCACACACTGGGAATCCACTGATGGTGAGCCGCTCACCGGCATTCTCATCAAACCTGAAGGGTTCGACCCCTCCCGGAAGTATCCGATGATGGTCTACTTCTACGAGACTAGTTCCGACGGATTGCACTCGTTCCGCAGGCCGTTTGGCGGTGGCTCGAGCATCAGCCAGAGTTTCTACGCGAGCCGAGGGTACGTGGTGTTCGTGCCTGACATCCATTATCGGGATGGTTACCCGGGCGAGAGCGCGTTCGACTGCGTCGTACCTGGCGTGCAAAGCGTTGTCGCGCAGGGGTTCGTTGATAGCGAGAGAATCGGAGTTCAGGGACATAGTTGGGGTGGGTACCAAATCGCGTATCTGGTTACGAAGACGGACATCTTTGCGGCGGCTGAAGCTGGCGCTCCGGTCGTGAACATGACCAGTGCCTACGGCGGAATTCGTTGGGCCTCTGGCGTGAGCAGGATGATGCAATACGAAAGGACTCAGAGCAGAATTGGCGGAACTCTGTGGGATAGGCTTCCGCTGTATATGGAGAATTCACCGCTCTTTTCGGCTCCCAGAGTCAACACACCAGTTCTCATGTTGCACAACGACGAAGATGGAGCCGTGCCTTGGTATCAGGGCATCGAGTACTTCGTGGCGCTGCGCCGGCTACAGAAGCCGGTCTGGATGTTGAACTACAACGGCGAGGCTCACGGACTTCGTCAGTACCCGAATCAGAAGGACTGGCAGATGCGCATGCAGCAGTTCTTCGATCACTATCTCATCGGTGCGCCGCCACCTGTCTGGCTGGTGGATGGTGTGCCGGCAGTGAACAAGGGCAAGGATCTGGGCCTGGAGTTGGTGGGTGAACAGCCCGATACCACGGGCGCATTGATACCATAGCGGCAGGCGTCCGGATTATCACAGCTCGGTGACGTTATACTGCAATCAGAAAGGCCCGCAGCATGTCGTGCTGTGGGCCTTTGGGTGTCAAGAAGGTTAGTTGCGGTCTTGGGGGGTACTCAGCCGAAAAATGGCAAACCAGCGATCCGGCATGCTCCGCGCCGGTATCCGGCTGGGAATAATCTCCGTAGTTCATCCAGGCTCAGATCGTTGGCAATACATGTCTCATGAACTGGCGGTAGCGTTCGGTTGATCGCGTAGTAGTCGCGCAGGTAGTGAAGCACGTTCATATGCCGATCTGTCGGTGCCGTCGGTGGATCGCGCTGTGACATGGCAAGTTCGACGAAGTCTTCGTCCCACTGGTCAGCGTTGTCGAGGAAACCGAGGGAGTCGAGGTCGTAGCGCTGCTTTACGGGCGGCGCCGTTTCGTACGTGAGCCAATAGTTGGTCTCATACATGAACTTGTAGTTGATGCCGGCAATCTTACATGCGCCGCGATGATACCCGGCAGGGAACAGCGACCGGAGTTCGGACAGTCGCATGTCGTTGTCCGAACACGCCATCACGAGCACCGGCACTGTGTTTTCGTCGAGGAATTTGTGCCTGAGGTATTGAACGAATTCCCAATGGCGGTCTGACAGCTCGGACCTGATGCCGACCATCTTCGCCATTCCGACCGCGAAAGCCTCATCCCATTGCTCCGGGGGATCCAGGAATCCATAGTCGTCGAGCGTGTAGCTGTTGCCTTTGAACGCTACTGAGTTCATGCGGTGCGGTGCCCCCGCCTACGGAGTGCGTCCGCGAGTTCCTCTATCCGCTTACCGGTGAACGGGGCCTCGATTGTTGGTGCCGCGTCGCTATCGACGGTTACCTCGTGCCCTCTTCGACAGGCAACGAATACAGTCACGCCCGGCATGCGTTCATCCCGCATTATCGATTCGGGAAGCTGCCCATCTCTCACTTCCGGCACGTCACTGTCGAGTATCACGAGCGATGGGTGAAAGGCCGCAATCGTGATGGCAGCCTCGTACCCTGAGCGTGCAAAGCGCAGCGATATTCTGCTCGGCTCAATGTCCTTCTCGAGCCTGCGTGTGAGCGCTTCGTCACGTGTGACAACAACCACCTCAGTGCTCATGTCGTGACACGCCCGATAAAATGAACACGGCTCGCAGTCGTCCTTGCCACAGAAGTTGCGTTGGTGTCCCGTGCGCTCCCCAAGTTCCGCGAGTTTGTAGCAGTGTTGTGCCCCCGACTGGTACACCAGGCACGACAAACAGGTGTCCTTGGGATTGCCGCCATCTCCAAAAAACTCCCAACAGCGAGCCTTTTCGGGGAGAGCTGGGGCAACGACGGCGTGTAGATTGGGCTTTTCGGTTTGTGTCTCACCCAATCCCATCGCGGTGCAGGCTTCGCGCGATACGCGGTAGTGTCCTCCCGGTGTGCGCGTAGCAGGCAGTTTTCCCGCCTTGATCCATTTCAATACTGCATCCGGTGTTACGCCGCAAAGTCTGGCAACTTCACCGGTAGTCATGAGCAAAGAATCCATAATATTCTAATAGATCCTATAGAATAAATCGCTTGTTTACATAATTTGCAGACGACGCAAACTAAGAAATCGTCGGCGTTTTGTCAATTCTTGTGAATTGTAGTACGGTGATTATGGATTATATCTGAAGATTTGATTGACATTCTACGTGCACGTATGTAATCTATGCATTAAGTCTGAGCGTTTAGGGACTGTTTCCATAAAAGCCTAACAAGGCTCGTGTAATGAAACAGCAACAACGCAATTGGCTCACCACGGGGCAAGCCGCTCAACTCTGTGCCGTCACACCGGCTACCGTACTCAGTTGGATACGGAAAGGACGGCTCGAGGGAGCCCGCACAGCAGGCGGCCACTACCGAATCAAGCGGGAAAAGCTCCAACATCTGCTCGTCGAAGATGGACTTCCGTTCGAGAGCGACCGTCACGAGGACCACCCGAGCACTACCCCATTGCGATGTTGGGAGTACTTGAGCGACGGAAAGACCGTGCGGGATGAGTGCGGCACTTGTGTGGCATACCGAACGCGGACTGCACGGTGCTTCCTGATAGCGGGGCAAGAATCCAGCCGCTCCCAGATTGGCCACCTATGTCCCAACTCCTGCGGGGATTGCGCCTACTACCGGCGCGTTCTGGGATTGCCCACCCGCGTATTAGTCATATCTACCGACCAAAGCCTCATCCAGCATCTACGAAGTCGTGACCTGCCGAACCTGGCGTTGCGCTTCGCGGGAAACGCGTACGAAGCCTCAGCCATTGCCCAGAGTTTTCCGCCGGCCTTTGCGGTAATAGATGGAGAGACCTACCCACTCGAGGATGGCGGCCTCATCGAGAATCTCTCCCGAGATCCTCGCTTACCCGGTCTGAAGATCATTGTGGCCATACCCGGCGATGCGGATCCAACGCCGGAGTACAAGCGCAACGGACATGGCGTAGCACAAGAGATCGATCGGCCGTTCGGGCTCGATCAGATAAGTGCCGTCATTGAGAGCTATCCAGTGGAATCGGGGAGTCTGGAAGAATTAGCCATACTAGGTCTAAACCTGGAAGGGGATTCGGCCATGAACGCGCAGAAGCATGGAGCACTCTTGGAGACCGAGGTGAACGACGATGGGTTCCTGAACAGTCTGGCCACCTGGAATCGCGCGGCCGCCGAGGAACTCGCGGAGGAGCACGCCATCGGTCCGCTCACGGACGATCACTGGAAGGTGATCGATTTTGTGCAGGAGTACTACAGCACATATGGCAGGGGGCCGGAGGTGGTGAAGGTCCACAGAGAGACAGGGCTGAGCACGACCGACATATGCAAGCTGTTTCCCTGTGGAATGGTGAAGGGTGCATACCGGCTGGCAGGCCTCCCTCGGCCGCCGGGCTGTGGATGACCTTAGCCGCCTGTTACTGAAGCCTATTGGTAGAAAGGAATCACACTATGGAAGCCCTGAGGTTTCTAGTAGGTGGAATACTCCCGTACGTCGCAGCCGGTGTCTTTCTCGCGGCCATGGTATACCGCGTTTACGTGTGGAGGAAGTTGCCGGCTCCAGTCATGACTCTGTTTCCTTCAGCGGAAACGGACGGTGCTAATACAATGAACACTATTAAGGAGGCGACGCTCTTCAAGAGCCTCTTCAAGGGCGATCGCCTGCTTTGGGCTTTCGCCTGGGCCTTCCACGTGGTGCTGGCGTTGATCTTCGTCGGTCATTTCCGCGTGTTCGGAAACGTCGATAGCGTACTCATGAGTGCCGGTATGACCGAGGCCGGAATTCAGCTCATGTCCGGAGGTGTGGGGGGAGCGGCGGGCATCGTCATTCTCGTGACGGCGCTATTCCTGCTTTTCCGCCGGTTTGTGATCCAACGTGTCCGTGAGATCACCAGCTTTGCCGACATCTTCGCGCTGTCGCTGATCGGCCTCATTCTGATCACCGGCAACATGATGCGCTTCGGAACCGAGCATTTCGACCTGGCTCTCACGCGAGAGTATTTCGCGAGCCTCATAACGTTCTCCGGTGTCAGCGATGCAGCAGTACTGCAGAACAACGTGTTCCTGCTTCACTTTGGCCTCGCGTTGCTGCTGATCATGTACATCCCGTTCAGCAAGATTCTCCATTTCGGGGGGATCTTCTTCACTCATCCCCTCATCAGAAAGTCGTGAGGCGGGCCTCGAACGCCCGGTGACATAAGGAGAATGGAATGTCAGAAGTCGAGCTAAAGAACGAGGACCTTGCCACTGCGAAGAACACCGCAAAACCGGCACCAATCGAAGGCAAAGAGGTGTTGGCGCCTGAGGAGATCAAAAAGGGTGTAGTTGATGCGGTAAGGGCCATCAAGAACGGTCCCAGAGCGATGCGCTTGTACATGGAGACATGCGTCAAGTGTGGCACGTGTGCGTCCGTGTGCCCGGTATACTATGGCAAGAGCGAGAAGCGGTACAACCCCGCCGAAAGAACCGACATCATACGCCGAATCTACAACAAGTATGAGACTATGTCGGGCAAGGTATTCGGCAAGCTTGCCGGAGCCGAAGACTTCGATCCCGCGGATTTCGAAGAGTGGCAGAGCATCTTTTACGAGTGCACCGGTTGCCGTCGCTGCGCAAACAACTGTCCGATGGGAATCGACCATTCTGTCATCACACGGAAGGGCCGCGCGATTTTGGACAAGCTGGGCATGACCCCGGACACGATGGCGAAGGTCGTCCAGATCTCCCTGGAGACCGGCAACACTGATGGGGCTGGAAAGGAGGCTTTCCTTGGTGCCATCCAATTTCTCGAAGAGGAAATGAAGGACGAGCACGGTATCGACATCAAGATCCCGATCGATGCAAAGGGTGCCGAGTACTTCTACGTTCCTCCGTCAGGAGATGTGTTGGTCAACCCCGAAGCAACAATGGGGGTCGCCAAGGTGTTCCATGTTCTGGGCATGACGGACAAGTGGACGATGAGTTCGAAGTGCTTCGACGGGGCCAACTACGGATTGTTCACCGGCAACGATGCCGACATGAAGGAAGACAACCGGATGTATGTCGAGGAGGCGGAGGCACTCGGCGCCAAGGTCATGTTGATGGGTGAGTGCGGCCATGCGCACAGGATCATGAAGATGATGATGGAAAAGGCTGGGTGGTGGGGTGATCTGCCGTTCCAAATCACCAACTGCATGCAGTGGACGGCTGAGCGGCTCGAGAACAACGAGTTGCAGTTCGACAAGTCCAAGAACCCACAGCCCGTCACGTACCACGATCCCTGCAACTTCGGACGCTCGTGCGGTATTACGGAAGAGCCCCGGGCGATTCTCAAAGCCGCATGCGCCGACTTCCGCGAGATGACTCCAAACCGGTCGGAGAACTGGTGCTGCGGAGGTGGTGGTGGACTCTCCGCCATGGACGACATCATAGAGTTCCGCATGGAGATCTCCGGCGTGAAGAAGATGGAGCAGATTCGCGCGACTGGTGCGACCTACGTTGCAACCGCATGCTCCAACTGCAAGCGTCAACTGACTCAATTGATGGAACACCACAAGGAAGAGATAACGGTTGGTGGCGTTCACGACATGCTCTCCAGAGCAATCCTGGTGAACGGAAAAGCAGCCGAGAGAGAAGACTACATGTAGCCGTGGCCGAGCGTACGTCAGTCGATGTGTCATAAAGGGCATCCGGGGCGATCACTCGCCCGGGATGCCCTCGTTGATTTCGCTCTATCTCTGCGCGCTCCGCGGGTAGTCGTCGATGTCCTCCAAACACCAGGCGATGAAGCTGCGCAAGTCGTTGTTGGAGTTGGCCAGATCGGGTTTCCGCAGGTACATCATGTGTCCGCTCTCGTACCAGGAGAAACGGAACCGATCCCTGAACTCACCGCCCGGCTGGAGATGGGAGATCGTGTACACGGCGCTGTAGTAGTCAGTGGCGGCGTCGTAATATCCACCCTGGATCATGACCTTCATGTAGGGATTGTCCCGCATCGCGCGACGTAGCATCTGGCCTACGTTGGCGCCGTCGTCGCGGTTCCAGGGCCGCACGTTACCCCAGACATTGTATTCCAGGTCGGGGTTGTAGTTCAATTCTTCCCGGAGATAGCGGTTCACCGCATCGCTGAACGGCCCGTTCCAGTCCGACATGGCCGGGTCGTATTCCGGGCTCTCGCCGGCGGCGTCAATGTCCACGCCCAAGTAGCGGCTGTCGAGGCGTCCTACCGTGAGACGCTGATCCCGAAGCAGTTCTTTCCAGAACCGTCGCGTATTGATCCGGAGGTTCGTCGAAACAACGTACTCGGGTGTGAGGCCGGTGTACTGCGCCACCCTCCTCGCGATGTCGTCGCGCTCGGCGTCCTCGAAGCGATCGCCCTTCATGAGGAAGCGCAGATAATCGTCCATCGCGAATGCTTCGACCTCCGCCAGGTATTCCGCAACGGGCCTGGCCTGAAGGTCACTGGCAAGCTGCCCATGGTACCACGCGGTTGCTGCCAGCTGCGGCAGGCCTGTCGCAAACGAGACATCTGTCCCCTGGCTCACGTCGAGCCCCGTCATCGACACAAGGATCACGCCGTTGATGAAAATGCGATGCGCACCGACCAGATGGCCTGCCAAACCGGACGCTCGTGTCGTGCCGTAGCTCTCACCGATGAGGAACTTTGGCGACATCCAACGATCCTTGCGCAGGATGTAGAGGCGGATGAATTCGGCGACAGACGCGATATCCGACATCGTTCCGTGGTACTTGTGGAGTTCTTCGTCCTCCAACATGCGACTGAAACCGGTTGCTATCGGGTCGATGTAGACGATGTCAGCAACGTCCAGAATCGAGTGAGGATTGTCCTCCAAGTTGCCGGGGGGACGCAAAGCGAAACCGTCGTCGTCATATACGACCCGTCGCGGACCCGTATAGCCCATGTGCATCCACACCGATGCGGTGCCGGGCCCGCCATTGAAGGAGAATACGAGCGGTCGGTTGCCGAGGTCTCCTACACCATCTCTCGTGTAGGCGATGTAGAACATCTTCGCGACAACTTTCCCGTCGTCGCGGATTGGCAGCCAACCGGCCTCGGCGGCATAGTTGACGGTCTGATCACCAATCTGCGCGCTGTGCTGCGTCACGACAGGTTCGTCGGGTAGCAGGCTCGCTTCGGCGCCGGCCTTCGCACCACCAGCCTGTGGCGTTGGGGCGGTTGGGCGCTGAGCTTCAGTTGGGATTAGGAAAACGAACATTGCTAGAAACAGCAGGGTGGAGAGAACTCGCGTGGTTCTCATCGATCTCCTCCAGGTGACGGTCAGAGGGTAGGGGCGCGCAGTGGGTCGTCCCAATTGTTCAGCGTCGAAGATTACGTCGGTGGCATCGCAGGCGGTAGGGTGGCAGGAGGCGAAAAGCGGCATGTGTTGCATATGCGGCATGATTCAGCGCTCGGCATGCCGCCTATGCTGCCTATGCTACTCCCGTTCCCCCTTCACCCCAGCCAGATAATTCCGAATCGACTCGAGAGATACGGGATCCTTCCACGCGGCAATCACTTCGTCCTGCGTTTCCCGCGCGTACCGCTCCATCCGGTCGAGCGTCGGTTGACGCAATTGGCGTTTCGTAATCCGGAAGCGGGCGGACGGTTCGGAACCCAGTTGGCTCGCAACCTGGATGGCGCGGTCCAGCAGCTCGCGCGGCTCGACGACCTCGTCGACCAGCCCGCGTTCGTACGCCTCGGCCACGGCGTATGTCTTGCCGCGATAGACCAACTCCTGGAGGTGAGCTTCTGACGTCGCGAATCTCAGAACCTCTAATGCGACGAGCGGGAAGGGAAGGCCCACGGTGAGTTCAGGAACACCGATGGTACCCCTTCCATCGGCCATCATTCTGTAGTCACATCCCGCGGCAAGCACGCAACCGCCTGCGATCGCGTGTCCGTTGATAGCGGCGACAAGAGGAATCGGAAACCGGAATTGCCCGACGATCATGTCCACCAAGGCTGGGACGTACTCATCTACGTAGTCGGGTCCGTCCTTCAGAAGCCGGACTATGTCCACGCCGGCGCAAAAGATGGAGCCGGTTCCTGTGAGCACGACGCTGCTGATCTGAGAGTCGCTCTGGACCTCGGCTAGCGCATCGCGCAACGCCGCCGCCAACTCTACGTCGATTGCGTGCGCCTTCCCGTGATCGAGTCGTAGAACGGCCGTGCCTGAGTGATCTTCGCGGTGTATCATGCGGGGAATGTAGTGCGGTGGGCGGTTGGGCGGAAAGGCGGACGGAATGCATACGTCGAAACAGATGCGTGAGCAACGAGCGATGTGAGACGTTGAGTCGTGGGCGCCTATGCAGCGTATGTCGCTCCTCCCGCTACTGCATCTCTGCACCACTGTACATCTGCCGCAGAGGTGACCTTGACGCCACGCTCCAAACCCCCACCTTCTCCCAACCATGCCCGAACTTCCAGATCTCCAACTCTACATCGACGCACTCACGGATCGCATTGTCGGGGTCGAGTTGGAGTCTGTGCGCTTGGCGAGTCCGTTCTTACTCCGAAGTGTCGAGCCTCCCGTAGAGGTGGTACACGGGAAACTCGTGCGCGAAGTTCGGCGAATCGGTAAGCGGATCGTTGTCGGGTTGGACGGTGACTACTTCGTCGTGTTGCACCTGATGATTGCGGGGCGACTCAAATGGCTGAAGTCAGGTGCAACGGTTCCCAAGAAGCACGGCCTTGCGGCTTTCGATTTTGAAACCGGCACTCTGCTATTGACTGAAGCTGGATCAAAGAAGCGAGCGTCGCTTTTCGTCGTGTTCGGCGAAGAGGGATTGGCGTACCACGATCCCGGCGGCCTCGAGATGCAACAATGCACTGTTGATGACTTCTCCGAGAGGCTCATCTCTCGTAACCACACACTCAAGCGTGCGCTCTGTGACCCGAGTCTGTTCAGCGGCATCGGGAACGCGTACTCGGATGAGATACTGCACGCGGCGCGACTCTCGCCCTTCAAACAGACTCAGAGCTTGAGCCGTGCGGAAACTGAGAGATTATGGGCAGCGACACGCGAGACGCTGGAAAGTTGGATAGCGCGGTTTCGAGAAGAGACAGGCAGTCGTTTTCCAGGGCAGGTAACCGCGTTCCGTCCGGAGATGGCTGTCCACGGCAAATACGGTGAGCCGTGTCCGAAGTGCGCAACACAGGTGCAGCGGATCGTGTACGCGAGCAACGAGGCCAACTATTGCCCTACGTGTCAGACCGAGGGACGGCTGCTCAAGGACAGGGCGCTTTCGAGGCTCTTGAAGTCAGACTGGCCGCGATCGCTCGAGGAGTTGGAGGAGCGGCGCAGTCGATTCTAGCGGATAGAGAATTTCCAAGTGAGACCCTTGGACGTTGGAAGTTCCTTGTTGGATCCTGGGTGTTCAAATGCCACCCATGCCATCCATGCCACCCATGCCGCTCTGCAACCCCTGCACATCTGCACCCGTAGTGACCCTATGTACGATAGCGCTCAGCGAAGCCGCAGACTGCGGTCGACGACGGGTTCACCGCACAGACTCCGTATGGTTCTGCTCGTTGCGATTGTCGCGTTGGCGGTTGTGGGCTTGCGATATGTGAATCTTCGATTGTTGGACCAGCGTCTGGTCGACATCATTGAGTTGCCGGACAGCGTGTTGAGTGCCGGCTTCTCCCTTTCTTCAGATCGGGAGTTGCAGATAGATATTTTGGGCACCACACAGGTCCGCCAGAGGACGGGCGGTAGTGGCGCGGTCAGGGCAAGTTTGGGAAACGTCTGGGTCGTCGACGCCGGTACGAAAGAAACTGTGTGGGACATGCGCGAAGTGTCGGTGATTCGTGGTGCTGACGGCAACATGGTTTATCAGGGGACCATCGCTCTTCCTGAAGGGCAATACGTGCTGTTTTGTGCAGCACGAAGCGAGGTGCAGCGACGCGAGAACGTCAGCTGGGTGAACTGGCTCGACAGTGACCGAGCGGCTCAAACAGCCGAGGCCGATCCTGACCGGGACTCGCTGGGCTTTCGAGTGACAGTAACGGGGAGGGGCCGGCGGCTCTCGGCCAGTGAGGCGGTAGCGGTACTCGAAGCGCCCGTGGATACCGTGGTACTCGTCGAGAACGAACCGTCGAGTCAAACGGACCCTGCTCGCTCACGTGACTCCAATACTGGTGAGCGTCGCGGAGAGGGGCTTTTTGTCGATCTCACCCGAATGGAGGACGACGAGGCCAAGTTCGCTCAGTTCTCGCTGAGTCGGCGTACGGACGTTCGTGTGTACGCGGTCGGAGAGGGTATGAGCGGTGAGATGTACGACTATGGATGGATCGTAAACACGGCGAACGGACGAACCGTCTGGGAGATGCGGCATCAGGACACGGAGCACGCCGGCGGTGACCGCAAGAACCGGTTTGTAGACGCGACCATCTCGCTCCGCCGAGGCAGCTATGTCGTGTATTTCGTGACGGACGATTCTCATTCCTACGACGACTGGAACGCCAGGGAACCGTTTGACGAGGAGGGCTGGGGCATAACGGTAACCGAGGTCAGTCGCTCGAACGATCGTGAAAGCGAAGGAGTTCGCGGCAATGACCGATGGACGGAAGTCGCACAGTTGACAGGCATCAGGGATGACGTACGTCGTCGCACCTATTTCACTCTCGATCGGAGGACGCGGGTTCGCGTCTATGCGCTGGGTGAGGGAGATCGGAACGAGATGCACGACTACGCCTGGCTTGAAGACGCCGACACACGCGGCACCATTTGGGAGATGACCTACCGCGCCAGCGAACACGCCGGTGGAGCATCGAAGAACCGGATGGTCGACTCTACAGGTTGGCTGCCCGCCGGCGAGTACATTTTACGCTATGAATCCGATGACTCACATTCGCCAGAGTCATGGAATGCCGATCCGCCACGCGATCGCCGCAACTATGGAGTGACGGTGTTTGTTGAGCGTTGATGTTCATGCTGCCACTCAGGCCGCAAACGCTCTCTCCCGCTCCTGCACTTCTGCGCCTCTGCGCCTATACGATCTTTCCTCCACCCACAAACAAGTTCCTCATGAACGCATCACAACTCACCAACACGCCCTCGAACGTCACCTGACTGTCGACCTTTGAGCGGAGCGTGTCCTCGGAGTCGGTCGGGAATTTCACTACCGCTTGGACCGGTCGTCCGCTGAATGACTGCCCGCCCACCTGGTGAATCT
The DNA here is from genome assembly GCA_039588935.1 of Gemmatimonadota bacterium. GTDB lineage: Bacteria > Gemmatimonadota > Gemmatimonadetes > Gemmatimonadales > GWC2-71-9 > JBDGYW01. The sequence continues at coordinate 19,089 of JBDGYW010000033.1, forward strand.
CGAAGACGGCGCGTGTGCCCGGTTCGTTGCCGAACACGAGGTCGAAGGTGAATGTGCGGACGCCGGTTAGAGTACCGGACCAGCGGATGGAACTGTCGCGGTAGTGTTGGTCGAATAGTTGGGTCGTTTCCGAACTCATGTTTCCAGATGCGAAGAGCTTCTCACACACGGAACGCACGTCCAGATCACCCTCTGTCTCAC
>JBDGYW010000034.1:0-29162 GCA_039588935.1 Gemmatimonadota bacterium
CTGAGCCAAATGAGGCGAGCCGCAGAGGATGTTGGGCGGGTCTTGATGAACGGCGGGTACGGCCCGATGGCTGGCAGCGCGAAGGATCTAGCGTTGCTGGTGAAACGTGGAGGTACCCTTCAGACCAGGCTCCGTGCGATGCGGGAGATCGTGGGCTCAGTTCACGCTGCGATCGAACGAGCCGAGAAGGCAGTTATGGATGAGGAAAAGCTGGAGGCCGAGGGCTAGCTGCCCAGTAGGTCATTCACAGCCCGAACCACCGCCATGCCGTGTGTCACCGGGAGCGAATGCCCGGCCCCGTGCACCAACCTGAGTTCCGCGTTCGGCACCAGCCGGCAGAGGCGCCGAGCGTCGTCGAGTTCGAACAGTGAGTCCTCGGTGCCGTGCAGAACAATCGTTGGGACCGTGATCTCCCCGAGCCGCTCGCGAACGTCAAACCCGCTCATGGTGAAGCGATAGGCCCGCATCGCTCGCCAATCGGTGTTTCGCCACCCTGCACGTCCCAGCTCACCGTCGGACCTTATTCTGAGTGCACGAAAATTCACGAGGTCGGCGTCGAGTTGACCGCGGCACAAGAGATGCTTCACCGTCATGGTCGTCATTGGGAGATTCCAGAGCGGGACCAACCATCCAAGTCCAACACGCCACTCAGAGTTCCACGGGTTCGGAACACGCAGCCTCACTCGTTGGTACATCGGCCCGGGTGTGGTGGCGATCAAGATCAGCCCATCTATTCGGGCGAGTTGCTCATCGTGATTCTCCAGTAACCAGTGCAGTGCGAGCATGCCGCCGAAACTGTGTGCGATGACAAGACGACGCGCATTCTCCCAGCATGCCGCACTTCTGAGTTCCTTCTCGACCAGACGCACGTACACTCCGAAACCGTCACGACGGAGTTCCGAGGTGACTCCGTTGCTCCCGAGGTCAAGCGCGCTCAGATCCGGGGCGACCGTGGGCATGTCGAGTTCCGGGAAGATCGTCGCGTTCAGTGACATGCCCGGAAGGAGCAGTGCAGCCGAGCGTAGGACCTCTTGACCACCGACATGGTTGTGACTCATCACTCGCAGAAAATCGATTCTGGTTGGCGTTTCATCGACGGACTCTTCGTTTTGCTTCGGTTCTCGGACTGAGTGGATAGTAAGGATTGTAACGAAACGCCGGAGGGTGAGTTGACCTGAAACCAGATCGACGTTGGCACCGTATGTTAACGGTGTTAGGTTAACACCGTTAGCTTAACGGCGTTAAGATGCACGGCAAGATTACGTAAAGACAATAATAACAATACTTTAGGCTATGGAAACGACTACAACGAAACAGGTGAATCGACACGGTCCGGCAGACGTTGAGGCGGCGATTCTCGAGGCTGCGCGGGATCTTCTGGCCGACGGTGGCGTCGCCGGCCTATCCATGCGGCACATCGCTGACCGGGTGGGAGTGACCGCAACTGCGATTTACCACTATTTCGACGGCAAGCAGGACATCGTCAACCGGGTGGTGCTTAGAGCGTTCGAGCGTTTCGGCTCCTACCTGAAAGATGCGATGGCCTCACACCCCGTAGGCTCGGTCGAGCGCCTTCACGCATTGGGAGAGGCATACATACGGTTTGCATTCGAGAACGACGCCTACTTTCGCGTGATCTTCAGCATTCAACCGAAGTCACGGGCGGAACTGGATGAGATCCCAGAGGGTGGGGGTTACCACTTGCTCAGGAAGACCGTCTCCGAGGCGATCAAGGCAGGGACGATAAAAGGTGCGCTCGACCCGGGAGCCGACGGAGCGGATATCGGGACGCTTGAACATGAGTACACTGATGTGGTCTCAATGTACCTGTGGAGCTTAGGGCACGGATTGGTGACTCTGACGCTGTGCGGTGCAAGTGATTGGTGTGATTGCGAAGGGAAGCCGAACGCGGTGCAACTACTGAAGGCGTTTGCGCCATTCGTGAACTACGGCATTCGTGAGCCGGTCAGGGAGACCAGCAAGAACGAAGACAACGAGGAGCGGTAAAACTGTGAGCAAGAAGAAGACGGTAACGATCCCTGCGGTTGCTCTGGCAGTGGTGTTGGGATTGTCGCTTTCTGCCGGCAGCATCAGTGCGCAGAGTGATCCTGACCTCCAGGTCTATTCGTTGGCACGAGCGCTACAGGTCGCGTTGGACAACAGCGAGACGATTCGAGACACCGAGATGGATCTCGAAGTCGCCAAGCACCAGGTGCGAGAGGCGTATGGGCGCGTTCTTCCCGATGTCAGCGCCAACGTGTCATATTCGCGGAATCTGCTGGTTCAGCAGTTCTTCCTTCCTGCGGCCTTCTTTGACCCCACTGCCGCGCCAGGTGAGCTGACGGCGGTACGAGTTGGGTCGGACAATACGTGGACGCTTGGTGTGAACGCCAGTCAGCCGCTCTTCGAGTACACGGCGTTCATCGGTTTGGGAGCAGCGGGCCTGTATCGTGGCCTCCAGAGCGAACGCGTACGCGGTTCCGCCCAGTCCGTAGTAACCTCGGTGAGGCTCGCGTACTTCACGGCACTCCTCGCAGACGAGAGTGTTCGCCTCACTGAGGAGAGTGTCGAGCGGGTTCGCAAGACGCTGGAAGAGACGCAAGCAATGAACCGCGCCGGCCTTGCGAGCGAGTACGACGTGCTTCGTTTGGAGGTGCAACTCGGCAACCTCGAGCCAAATCTACGGCGTGCGAGGATTGATGGAGATGTGGCCAAGAGAAACCTCCTCATTGAAATGGGCCTCGAGCCCGATGCGCCCATCGAGTTGGAAGGGCGGCTCAATGAGGTCGATCTTGCTGACATCAGCCACAATTCACCGGAGAATGCGGCTTTGCTCAACGTTGCTGGACTCACTACGTCACCCGCTACGGACTTCGACGAGCTGTTGGTGACTGCATTGTTGAGGCGCAGCGACGTGCGTCAGTTGCAGGCTTCGATCTCGGTCGAGGAAGCGCGGCTTCAAGTAGAGAAGTCCGAGTACTTCCCGAAGTTGAGCCTTTTTTCGAACTACAACCTGACTGCCCAGCAAGATGGTAGTCCCATCTTCTTCGGGAACAACGCAAACCAACGGGTGAAGACATCGGTTGCGGGAGTGCAGGTCCAGATACCGATATTCTCAGGCTTTGCGAGAAACGCCCGGGTACAGCAGGCGAACGCGAGAATTCACCAGAACGAGTTTCGCCTTGACCGCCTCGAACGGCAGACGGCCAGCGAACTACGTACGTGGATTGACAATACCCAGGAAGCCCAACAGCGCGCGGCAAGTCAGAGAAGGGCGGTGGAGCAGGCTCAGCGCGGATACGAGATTGCGTCTGCTCAGTACAATGCCGGTCTGGGTTCACAGCTCCAGATCACCGATGCCGAAGTCGCGCTCCGACAGTCGGAATTCAACTACGCTCAGGCCGTGTTTGACTATTTGAGCGCACGGGCGGGTCTCGAAGCCTCAGTTGGGGTGGTGCCGGATGAAGCCGGTACCTTTGCGGCGCTAAACGACAGGTAACACGATGACGACATTATCTATGGGGTTGCGGCAAATGATATGGTGTACGAAACAGCTGAGCCGGCTTGGATATCTGCTGGCAGTAACGGTCGCGGTGGTGGTCACTGCAGGCTGTTCACGCGGCGAAGCTGCAGCTTCCAGCGACGCCGAGACGACCGGTCAGGCTAACGTGAGGGTAACGAACGTCGAGACCACTCCAGTGATGCTCGGAGAGTTCAGGGGTTTCATCCGAGTCACCGGCGAAGTCGAGGCGCTGTACGACGTGACCATTTCGGCTGAGGAAACCGGCCGGATCGAACGGTTCCTCGTAGAAAAGGGCCGGCGAGTCAGAAGCGGTCAGGCCATAGCCAGGCTCGAGAACGATCTTCTCTCAGCGCAGGTTGATGAGGCAAGGGCATCCGCGCAATTGGCGCGCGAAGAGTACGAACGCCAGCGTCAGCTGTGGGAAGAAGACAGCATCGGTACGGAGATGGCTTTCCTACAACGTCGTTACGCCTCTGAAATGGCGACGGCGCGCCTTTCGTCTCTCGAAGCGCGGCTCCAGCGAACCGAGATTGTCGCGCCGGTCACGGGCACCTTCGAAGAGAATTTCTTGGAGGTGGGTGAGATGGCATTGCCAGGTGCGGCCGTGGTCCGCTTGGTTGCTACCGATCGCGTCAAGATCGTGGCGGGCGTGCCGGAACGGCACGCGCGAACAGTCGTGGTTGGGGATGAGGCTCGTGTGACACTCGACGTATTTCCCGATCAGGAGTTCGTTGGAGAGGTGAGTTTTGCCGGCGCGACCGTGGATCCGAGAAGCAGGACCTTCCGCGTCGAGGTCATTCTCGACAATCCGGAAAGCATGATGAAACCGGCCATGGTTGCCAACCTTCAAGTGGAACGGGAGCACCTCGATAACGTGATCTCGGTGCCGCAGCAGGTAGTACTCCGGTCCGCTGAAGGTTACAAAGTGTTCGTTGCCGAGTCTGAGGGCGAAGGTTACGTCGCGTACGCTCGTACCGTTGAACTGGGCGCTGTGTCCGGTGACGACGTGGTCATACAGGCAGGATTGGAGCTTGGTGAACTACTCATCACGGTGGGATATCAGCTCGTAGACGACGGTAGCCCGATCAGGATCGTGAACGGTGGGCAATCTGGGCAGGCTGAAGAGGAGAACTGAGATGGCGAGGCGTCAGGAAAAAGGGGTCTTCAAGGAGTTCAAGCTCACGTCGCTTGCCATAGACTTCCCGACGAGCGTGCTGGTCTTGACGGCTATCATCGTTTTCTCGGGCATTGCGGCCTATGCAGCGATTCCGAGGGAGTCGAACCCCGAAATCACCATCCCAAACATCGTCGTCAACACCGTCTATTCGGGCGTAGCGCCCAGGGATATCGAGACGCTGATAACGCGGCCGATCGAAGACGAGCTGAACTCGATCGGTGATGTCAAGACGATCACATCCACCTCCCTCGAAGGCGTTTCCTCGATCAATGTCGAGTTCAATGCCGGTGTGGACATGGCCGAAGCGCGGCAAGAAGTTCGTGAGAAGGTCGATATCGCGAGGCCCGAACTGCCGGATGCGGCCGAGGAACCGCAGGTCTTCGAGATCAACCTGTCGGAATTCCCCATTCTTCAGGTCAACATCTCAGGTGACTATGATCTGGTCCGCCTTCGAGACGTGGCGGAAGATCTGCAGGATCGCCTCGAGCAAATCCCGACTGTTCTCGATGTGACGCTGGCTGGTGGACTCGAGCGCGAAGTTCAGGTAGACGTCGATCTCGCCAACCTCAAGTACTACGACCTCGCTTTCGACGATGTCATCGGAGCAATCAGAAGCGAAAACGTGACAATCCCCGGCGGCACGATCGATGTCGGAGATCTCCAATACCTCGTGCGAGTTCCTGGCGAGTTCGAGGGGACCGAGCTGATTGAAGGTATTGTGATCGAAGCGAGGAACGGCCACCCGATCTACGTCCGAGACGTGGCGACTGTGGACTTTGGCTTCAAGGAGCGGGACAGCCATGCGAGGCTGGACGTCTTGCCCGTTGTTACGCTTGGTGTGTCCAAACGCAGCGGTGAGAACATCATCGAGACGTCGGAGTCTGTGAGGGCGGAGATCGAAGATATGCGACCTGACTTCCCGCCGGGCACCTCTGTCACCGTCACCTCCGATCAAGCCGAAGACATACATATGATGGTGAGCAGCCTCGAGAACAACATCATCTCGGCGCTCATCCTCGTGACCGGTGTGTTGCTGCTCGTTCTGGGTGTAAGGACTGCCTCCTTCGTAGGCATCGCGATACCGCTGTCGATGTTGATGTCGTTCACGATCCTTCAGTTCATAGGGTTCACGCTCAACATGGTGGTGCTCTTCAGTTTGATCCTCGCGCTCGGAATGCTGGTCGACAACGGAATCGTCGTTGTCGAGAACATCTACCGGTTCAGAGAGCGCGGCTACGATCGTGTGGCGGCGGCCAAGTTGGGCGCCGGCGAGGTCGCAGTACCTATCATCGCGTCGACCGCGACCACACTTGCGGCGTTCTTCCCGATGGTGTTCTGGCCTGGCATCATCGGCGAGTTCATGGCCTACCTGCCGTGGACGCTGATTATCACACTGAGTTCCTCGCTGTTTGTAGCATTGGTGATCAACCCCGTTCTTTGCTCGCTGATGCTCGACACGGAGGACGCTAGGCCAGTGCCGTTGCCGCCTGCCATGAAGAGAGTGATGATCGGTGCGGTTGTCCTGGCGGCATTGATCGGCTTGAGCAGCAATTGGACTGCGACTCTGCTTCTCGCGTTAACGGCGTTTCTTGCGCGCTTCTTCTATAAGAAGCTGTTCCACCCGATCGGACACTGGTTCATTAGCAAAGGCCTTCCGGTCACGATAGCCATCTACGAACGACACCTCAACTGGGTACTGGACCATAGGGCGCGTGTCCTCACGATGTCGGTCGGTGCGCTTTTCTTGGTGATCTTCGTGTTCGGATTCCTGAACGCCGGCATAGTGTTGTTCCCTGAGGACATACCTACCTCAACCGCGTTCCTACAGATCGAGGCGCCGTTAGGGACCAGAGTGGAAACCACTGACCGCGTCACATCACAGGTCGAGCAAAGCGTGGTGGATCGTGTGGATGACTACGACCTCGAGTCCATTGTTGCGACTGTCGGGCAGAGTTCATCCGGTGGTTTCGGCGGGGGCATAGGTACTCACCTTGCGACAGTGACGGTGAACTTCATCGATTTCCAGGATCGTTTGGGTGATGCAGATGAAATGATCGAGCGGGTCCGACAGCAGATGGAGCGTCAAGTTGCGGGCGCCGACATCTCTGTGTCGGCCATCGAAATGGGCCCGCCGACCGGCGCTCCAGTTTCTGTTGAGATCGCCGGCGACGATCCCGATGTCTTGAAGCAACTTGGCGATGAGGCTGTTCTTTTACTCGAGCGTTCGCCAGTGTTTGCCAAGTTGGATGGATTGGAAAGTGACATGGCCGATGGTCGGCCCGAACTGGTTGTCGATGTTGACCGCGAGAAAGCCGCACTCTATGGACTCAGCACGTCTGAAGTCGGGTTCACGATTCGCAGCGCGATAAACGGAACTGAGGCATCCAAGTTCCGTGACGGGAAGGATGAGTACGACATCACGGTCAGGCTTGCTAAGGAGTTTCGTGACGACCTGAACTCCATAGGTGATCTCTACGTGGTTCACGAAGGCAGGCAGATACCACTCTCATCAGTGGCGACCTGGCGTGTGAGTGAAGGATCGGGCGACGTGAACCGCAAGGATCTCGAGAAGGTCGTGACGGTCGGGTCCGATGTGAGGACTGGATACAACCAGAATGCGGTCTTGAACGAAGTCCGTTTGGTGCTTGCCGATTTCGAGTCGTCGTTACCATCAGGATACCGTATGGCCTACGCCGGATCTCAGGAGGATCAGCAGGAGGCTCAGGCTTTCTTGCTCGGCGCCTTCTTAGCGGCGGTGTTCCTGATCGGGTTCATTCTCGTTACGCAGTTCGATTCGGTGACCAAGCCCCTCATCATTACGAGTTCGATCGTGATGTCGACGATTGGTGTGCTGATTGGTCTCATGGTATTCCGAATGCCATTCAGCATCATCATGACAGGGGTAGGCGTTATCAGCCTGGGCGGTGTCGTCGTGAACAACGCAATCGTTCTGATCGACTATGTGGAGACGCTGCGGCACCGCGACGGACTCTCTCGTCGTGAGGCGCTCATCCGAGGAGGAAAGACCCGTTTTCGTCCGGTGATGCTCACTGCGATAACAACGGTGCTAGGCTTGGTGCCGCTCGCAATTGGCCTAAACTTCGATTTTCTGGGTCTCTATTCCAACCTGAACCCTGACTTTTATTGGGGTGGCGAGCAGGCGGCGATGTGGGGTCCCATGGCGATAGCGGTCATTGCCGGCCTCACGTTCGCAACGTTCCTGACTCTGCTCCTGGTTCCGGTCATGTACTCCGTCCTGGATGACTTCGACAACTTCATCTCCAAGAACTTCAAGCCCTCACGTGTGGAGGCGGAGCTGGAGGCGGAACGGGAACTCGAAGTGACGCTAACAGGTGAGCACCGGCTACCTGAGCCAAGCTCCATATAGATCGGGGCGCCGGTCACGCCAGAACAGGGTTCGTGCTGGAGAAGCGGCACACTTGGCTAGGTCGATGTCCGAAATCAGGAGATCGTCCACCAGCTTCTTCCCGCGTGAAATCACCTGGCCGGTGGGGTCGACGACAAACGATTCTCCGGCGAACGTCAGCTTTTCTTCTTCACCGACTCGATTGCAGAGTGCGGCGAAATACCCGTTCTGAAACGCCGCAGTTCGTACCTCGGACTCGTACAGGCCTTCTGGCCATTCATCCAATGCACCTGCCTGCGGGATCACGACCAGTTCGGCCCCAGCGACGCCCAAAGCTCTCATGTATTCCGGGTAGTGTCGGTCGTAACAGATCGCCACGCCGATAGCTCCCACATTAGTGTGGTACACTGGTGCTCCATGGTCGCCGGCGTGGTAGTACTCCTGCTCGTGGAAACACGCGTAATCGCAAATGTGAACCATACGTGTCACGCCGAGGCACGTTCCGTCGGAGTCGAATACCGGAGAGCTGTCGAAGCGGTGGCCCCGCTCATCTTGTTCGTACATGTTGAACACGGCTACTAGCGAATGCTCCTTCGCCTTGGCTGCCACGGCGTCGGCGGTGGGCCCCGGAATCGGTTCCGCTTTGGATGCCGCGGTTTCATCGTGTTCGTGTTGCGGGAAGAATCGGTCTATTGCCAGTTCGGGGAACGCTATCACGTTCGCTCCCTCTGCCTTCGCCTGATCCATCGCTTCGAGCACTCGGCGTAGGTTGTCGCGTCGGTCGAGATTCGCTGACAGTTGAGCTAGTGCTAAGCGCATCTTTTTCTCCCAATGGTTGTTGCCTCATCCAAACGGCGCCATATGCGGCAGCCCCTCCACCCATCCCAGCCCCTGCGGCAGAGGCGCAGAAGCGGCGGCTCGGAATTCTACCGCCCTACCGTACTGCCACCCTCTTCCCCTCTTTCACCGCACGCCACCAGCGGCTCAGGATACTCGGTTTTCCCGAACGTGCCTGTGTTCGGAGGGCCGCCGCAAACTGGTCGGCCGAGTCAAATCGTTTTGCCGGATCTCGGGCGGCCCCGGTTGCCAACACGCGGAGAAAGCCCGAGTTCACATCTTGTCGTACTGACGCGACATCGGGCAGAGTCCCCGTTGTATGGCTCGCTATTAGCGAAAGAGGGGAGCCGGAACCGAACGGGAGCGAGCCCGTGAGAGCAAAATATGCGCACAGTGAGAGCGAGTAGATGTCAGTGCGGTGATCTACTTTTTCGCCCAGCATCTGTTCCGGCGCTGCAAACTCTGGTGTCCCCGAGTGTGACGCGGACGCGCCACCGAACCTGCTATGATGCTCGTGCGCGAACGCGAGGCCGAAATCGGCAATGCGAACGCTTCCTTCCGATCCTGCAAAGAGGATGTTCTCGGGTTTGAGATCACGGTGCACCAAGCCATGTCTATGCGCGTGCTGCAACGCATCGAGAGATTCATAGAGCAACTGCAACACACGTGAAACATTGAGTGCCCCCTCCTGCTCCACAGCCTGGGCAAGGCTACCGCCCGGTACGTACTCCATGGTGTACCACAGCAGGCCCGAGCGCCCTCCGATGTCATAGGTGTTCGCGATGTGTTCGTGCACTATGCGGGCGGCGATCTGCGCTTCTCGACGGAAGCGCTCGACAACCGCTGGGTCACTCGTCAAGAAAGGATGAAGGACCTTGAGCGCAACTTCACGTTCGAGTTCCAGGTCGCGAACCAGGTATACACGGCCGAAACCACCGGAACCCAGCTCGCTCAGCAATTCGTACTCATCTCCGAGCGCACGCCTCAGGTGCTTTTCCCAAGCGCGTGTGTCTTCGTATGCGCCATCGCCGGTGGGAATCACCGGAATCAGATCTCGGAGGTTTCCCGCGTCCGCCGTCATCGCGTCGTTCATCTCTGTTGCCGAGTGGAAACGCACTCTACCATTCGGTCGAGAAGAGCCGGGGTTTTAGTGCGGAACTCCGATGGCGGTGTGATGGCAGCTGGGTCTTCAGCGGGAGCGCGACCCGTGATGCCATAGTACAGCAGTGCACCCGCCGTGTATATATCGCTTTCCGGATCTCCGGCACCGCCCCCTCTGATCTCCGGCGCGACGAACGGCGTTCCACTTTCATCCCATGTGTCAGCCACGTCGACACAGACGCTAGCATAGCGCAGGTCAATCACGATGACCCGACCGGTGTTCTCTAACATCACAGTGCTGGGAACGATACGCCGCACCGCTATCTGATTGGAGTGCACGTACTCGAGGAGGCTCGTCAAGGTACGCGCAAAGTGGAGTACTCGCGGAAACGGCCGCGGTGCTCTCTTTGCTGCCGTCTTCAGGCTTTCGCCTTCAATCCATTTCACCACCCGATACGCCCATTTGTCCATGTAACCAGCGGAGTACACTGCGCGGAGTGACGAATGATCCAAACAGGCCAACAACTCCGTCTCGCGCTCGAACCAGCGGCGGCTCCTCATGTTCTCGGGCTGGAGGTGCACTCTAAGGGCAACTTCCCTTTTGAGCACGGCGTCTCGGACCACAAACAAAGCGCGTTCGGGCGACACAGCCACCAAACGCTGCACCTCGTAGAGATCCCTGAACACTTCCTGGACCTGCTGGAGGACTGCGGTTCCATCGACATCTGTTGAAGCAGCTTTCGACGGTCCGCGGGGCAGTTGAGACATTGCTGAGTAAAGTAACGACGGGGGACGCTGAGTAGCAGATTAACAGGGGTGCACAGGTGGGAGAAGCGGCGTGTCGCTCGTTCACCCTTCTTGTTCGTGGTCATACTTTTCCCTAACTTTGCGTCTAATGCCGTACATTCGCATTTTCGACGAGGGTGCTTCCGAGTCACGTGAGTTCGGGCGCGACGAGGTTCGGTTCGGGCGCGATCCAGCATCCGAGTTCGTACCGGACGGCGAAGCCTGCAAAGTTGTGTCAGCGAATCACGCACGTGCGTTTTTCAGTGAGAACTGCTGGTTCATTGAAGACACGGGGAGCAGGAACGGTACATACCTCGATGGTGCACGGCTGACACTGGGTGAACCAGCACAACTCGCCAAAGGTGCCAAATTGAGACTTGGTACCACGGGTCCGTCCTTCCGCATAGAAGCCGTATCCGAGTTGCGGGTGTCGCAGACGATAGACGAGCCTGTTCCCGCCGTCTCTCCGGACGATCCGACCGCGCCGATGAAGGCGATTGACCTCCCGACGCCACCCCATGATGTCTCCGAGCCACGAGAACCGCACATTGTGTTGCTCCACGAGGCGAGTGGTACGAAATACGAAGCTACAGGTCGACAATTCCGGTTGGGGCGAGGTAGAGAATGCGAAATGCGACCTGTCGGCCCGGGAGACACATCGATCTCACGTGTCCACGCTCAGATAGAGATCAAAGATGACGGGTCAGTCATTGTCCGGGATGCCGGAAGCCGCAACGGGACACTGGTAAACGGGAAGCTGATAGACGACGAATTACCCGTCGCGGTCGGTGACCGCCTGGGTTTGGGCGCAACCGGTCCCGAACTGCTCCTCGAACAGCTCGATGGAATCACCGTCAAGGAACCGCCGGCTCCGACCCCACGGATCCCGAGCAGCGAAGAGGCTCCGCCTCCCCGGCCCACCCGGAGATCACCGCGAAGGAGTTTTGAAGGCAAGGGCGCCACAGTCTTCTTCAAGGACATGTTCGAGGAGTCGACACGCAAGAGCAAGTCTAGACTCCGCTGGGCTGTCTGGGCATTTGTGGTCTTGCTGGCTGGATCGGTGGGCGGAATGTACTGGGTCAGTGAGATGAGGGTGCGCGGAACGGAAGCCCAGATTGCAGAACAGAGGCGCCTCCTCGAGGACCAACGGGCGCGGGCGGATTCTCTGATGTCCACGGCTAGAGACGAGGTGGACCGCCTGGGGCAGGAACTCGAGCGCGCCAGTGCGGGCGCAGCCCCCGCCGCGGTCCTCGACAGTCTGAGGCAGGCACTGGCAGATGCCGGTGCTAGAACGGACGCGCTGGAAGAGGCGCTTGTTACCGCGCAGCAGTCTCTCAGCCGCGAACTCGCCATGGGTGATTCTCTTCGGCGTCAGGCTCAGGCAGAACTCGCTCGTGTCAGAGCAGAGTTGGGGCGGGCACAGGGAGGAGGGCAACCAACCGCCCGCATGGACAGTCTGCTCGATGCCCTTCGTGCAGCCGAGGAAAGAGCCGACGCCATCGAGGCGCAGATGAGGGCGATTCGCGGCGTCGATCTCGCCTCGATCTCTCAGGCCAGTCAAGGTGCAATCGGCCTGGTGACAGTCTTCTCGCCTTCCGGCATCTATGATGGATCGGGATTCATGATCACGCCGTCTGGGTATTTCATCACAAACCGGCACGTAGTCCTTCCGGATGGGGCAAGCGCCGATTCGATATTCGTGACCATGGCGGACCAAAGTCGACCTCACAGAGCCACACTCGCAAATGTTGCGGAGCAGCATGGACCCGATCTCGCCGTATTATCAGTATCTCGCTATAGCGGTCCCCACCTTCGGCAGATCGACTGGACGGGAACCCGCATGCGGCAGGGCGAACCGGCGGCGCTGATTGGATTTCCGGCCGGGATGGTGGCCGCTATGGACGCAAGTCAAACCGGTACTGTGAAGACATCCATGAGTGCAGGAATCTTCAGCAAGGTCGAAGCCGAGCGTGTGCAGTTCGACGGCTTCACCGTCAGCGGCTCGAGCGGCAGCCCGATATTCAATGCCAGCGGCGAGGTCGTGGCAGTGCACCGATCCGGATTGAAGGAGGCAGCCGGGCTCGGATTCGGAGTCCCGATCAACAAGCTGATCGTGCTGCTTCCCGGGCAGACAAGGGCGGAACTGGGAATCAGATAAGGCGGAAAGGCTGTAGGAGTGCGGCCAAGCCGCGCATGCCGCACCGCATCTCTATGCCCTAAGCCGTACCTGCCGCTCTGTCGCTCCTGCTCGTCTGCCGCAAGGGAATGCGGTGCCGGGTGGATGGATCAAGCGCGTCTCTGGCTCCGTCTGCGAGCAAGTTACAGCCCACGACCGCAAGCACGACCATGATGCCCGGGAATGTTGCTATCCACGGAGCGTTCACCAGGGCTTCCCGTCCCCCGGCTATCATGTTCCCCCAGGATGGGGCCGGCGGCGGGATGCCCAATCCCAGAAATGACAGGCCCGCCTCCAACATGATTGCGTTGCCGACGCCAAGTGCGGAAGCCACGAGAAGGGGGGTGAGGGCGTTCGGCAGCAGATGACGCGCGAGCAGGCGCCAGTGTCCCATTCCAACCGCCCGCGCTGCGGATACGAAGGCTCGCTCCTTAAGCCCCTTGACCTCGGCCCTGACGAGACGCGCGATCCCCATCCACCCCGTGAGCCCGAGCACGAGTACCACCAGCAACAAGCTCGAATCCCAGATCGAAACCAACGCGAGAAGCAGGACGAGCCGTGGTAGAGCCAGGGCGGCATCCGTACACGCCATGAGCAGACGCTCTGTCACGCCGCCGACGTAGGCGGCTATGCCACCTATGGCCGTGCCCAGCGTCACCGAGACAGTCACGGCGAGTAGGCCGACTGCGATCGAGATCCGCGCGCCATACACGATACGTGAAAGCAGGTCGCGTCCGAATCGATCAGTACCCAGCCAGTGAAGAACGCCACTCGGGTCTGTCGCGAATGGCGGCAACAGCCGCGTCCGAAGCACGTCGTCCTGGACGATCGGGTTCGTTGGAGCGATCAGTGGCGCAGCAAGGCCGATTGCGCAGAGTCCCAAAAGAATTGACATCCCAATGGCCGTTCGACGGTCGTGCAGCAACGCGTTCAGACTATGCACGGTGCCCCTCGGACATCCGTGGGTCGGCGACGCCGTACATGATGTCGGCCAGCAGATTGCCGGCCACTACCAGGGTCGCAAAAATGGCCGTTGTTGCCATCACCACCGGATAATCGCGTCCTCCAACTGCATCCACCATTACTCGGCCCATACCCGGCCACGCAAAAATGACCTCGACGAACACTGTACCCGAGAACAGTGCGGGCAGTGAAAGACCCAGCAACGTAATGACCGGTAGTAATGCGTTGCGGAGGACGTGCCGCAGCTCGACTACCAGGTTTGTAACGCCCTTGGCCCGGGCAGTTTGTACAAAGGGCAGGCCCCTGGCATCCAGAACCGCGCCACGCACGAACCTCGCGGTCCCCGCCACCCCTATTAGACTGAGCGTGAGGAGCGGCAACGCCATGTGCCTGAGTCGATCCGCGGCGCGCTCGGCCGGCGTCAGGAAGTCGCTGTCCAATGATGTAACGCCGAGTGCCGGAAACCTCAGCCACATTGGCCATCCGTAGCGAGCCGAGGCGTATGAGAATACCAGAACCAGCATTATCGCGAGCCAGTAGGCCGGCATCCCGTAGACTACGAGTGTCGACACGGTCAAGCCTGTATCGACGGCGGTACGACGGCGAATGGCCTGGACGGTTCCGATCAGGATACCGCCTAGGTAGGTGGCCAGCAGGGACGCGGCGGACAGCAGCAGAGTGTGAGGCAGCGCCGCTCCGATGATGAAGAGTACCGGCCGTTGTTGCGTGAGTGAGACGCCCCAGTTTCCAGAGACGAAACCAGCCAACCAGGACACGTACCGAACTGCGAGCGGGCGGTCGAGACCTAGCGCTCGGCGGGCCATCTCCAGTTCTGCTTCACCGGCCCCCGGTGCCACCCAGAGGCGAACTGGATCGCCGGGCGCCAGGTTGACCAGGAGGAACGTGACCGTCACTACGAACAAGACGATCCCGACTCCGGCTGCCAGTCGGCGTGCGATTCGAGGAAACATGAGCTACACTTGCCTACAGTCCGCTACGCCGTCAAGGGTGCGCATGAAACGACTGATCTTGGTTTTCATCACCGTTCTTCTGGTCTCGTGTTCCGATGGACCGTCGGGGCATCGCAGTACCACTGTAGTATACGCGTCCGGGGCCGACCTGCAGTCCATAAATCCCCTCGTGACGGTGCACCCTTTGGCCAAGGCAGTGCAGAAGCATGTGCTTTTCCTCACGCTTGCCGCCTATGACAGTCTCTTCCGTCCGGTACCGCGGCTCGCCGATTGG
Organism: Gemmatimonadota bacterium; assembly: GCA_039588935.1. GTDB lineage: Bacteria > Gemmatimonadota > Gemmatimonadetes > Gemmatimonadales > GWC2-71-9 > JBDGYW01. The sequence goes on from JBDGYW010000034.1 coordinate 15,176, forward strand.
GTTTGGAACGAAGCCCGCACAAGTCTCACATTCTCTCTTCGACCAGATGTCCGGTGGCACGATGGCACAACCACCGGTGCTGATGATGTGGTCTGGACGCTCGAGATGGCGCGGGAACCGGCTGTGGCGTATCCTCGAGCGCGGGACCTCGCTGGGGTGATTGATGTGAGAGCACTCGATTCAATCACTGTGCGCGTGACGTTCAGTCGCCCGCAACCGGCATTCCCGGACGTGTTCACCGATCTTCCGATCCTGCCTGCCCGTCAGTTTGCGTCATCGGATCCGATGTCTGTTCGCAGTGACCCGTTCAATCATGCGCCTGTGGGCAATGGGCCGTTCGAGTTCGTCGAGTATCGCCCCAATCAGCGCTGGGTCTTCGAACGGTCTGACATGTTACCCGCGGACCTGGGCCGCCCGGAAATCGAGCGTTTCGTAGTAGTCGTGGTGGACGAACCTGCCACCAAACTCGCCGCACTGACATCGGGAGAACTCGATTTTGCCGGGATTAGTCCGGCGCATGCGACGTTCGTGCAAAACAACGAGAGTCTGTACACGATCGACTACCCGGTCCAGTTCGTGTACGCTCTCGTCTGGAATCTGAGGCGATCACCGTTTGACGATCTCAGAGTGCGCAGAGCGCTCACGATGGCAATCGATCGCCAGCTCATCATCGAGGCGTACCTCTACGGGTATGGGACTCCAGCGAACGGGCCTGTGCCGCCAGAGCATCCATGGAACGCGAATGTGCCTGCGGTTCCGTACGACAGGCATGGCGCTGCGTCGCTTCTCGATCAGGCCGGCTGGGGTATCGGGGAGGACGGAGTAAGGAAGAGCGGGTCACGGCGGCTGACCATTGATCTCCTGACAGTCGGCAGTGGTGATGTCCCGCTCGAGCAGATGATTCAGGCTCAGTTGCGCGAAGTGGGGGTCGAGGTCGACATACATCAGCACGAGTTGAGCAGCTTCCTGGCGTTAGCGCAGGCACAAGATCGCGACTACGACGCACTCGTGATTGGAGTGCCCGGTGATTTGTCGTTGAGTCATGTGGCCGCGATGTTCGGGGGACAGAACTCGGGGCCACTGGCCTATCCGGGCTATCGAAGCGTTCGGTTCGACGAACTGATCGAAGCGGCTGGTCGAGCGAGTACCGAGGCTGCCGTCAAACAGGCCTGGCAAGGGGCGTTACAGGTGTTGTCCAACGACCTGCCGACAACCTGGCTGTATCATGCGCGCGGATTGCAGGGGGCAAACCATCGCATCACGAACACGAGCATTGACTTCCGCGGTGAACTCGCCGGCATTTCACGATGGCGGATCAGGAGGCCCAATTGAGTCTGTACGTGTGTGCGCCGCTCCGTATCGATTTTGCGGGTGGCTGGTCGGATGACCCTGCTTTTGTGGACCGCGACGGTGGGTGTGTTGTCAACGCGGCGATATCGGCGTACGCGCGAGTCGATCTTCTGTCCGGTGGCAAGACTATTCGTCTGCATTCAGAAGATGTCCGCGAGCACATTACAGCTTCATCGCCTGCTCAACTCACCTACGATGGAAAGCTCGATCGCCACAAGGCCGCTCTCAACATGTTGCCGGTGACTGGCGGCATTGAGATTCTGTCACGAGCTGATGTTCCACCCGGGTGCGGGCTCGGGGAATCCGCGGCGCTCGATGTTGCGTTACTGGCCGGTCTTGCTCGCGGACGGATGGAAGACTACGACGCAGACGAGTTCGTTCAGTTGGGAATAATGCTCGATACCGGCGAACTCGGGCTCTCGGGACGAAGGCAGGACCACTATGCGGCGGTCTTTGGCGGGTTCAACCAGCTGGACTTCCATGGTGAAATCATCGAACGGGTGAGGGTCGCCATTGGCGAAGATGCTGCGGCGGAGTTGGCTGAGCATCTGGTGTTGGTGTTTACAGGGCCGAGCCATTTCTCCATGCAGACCTACCGAAGGGTTTGGGATGCCTACGAGGTGGGGAATGGCCAGGTTGTGGAAGCTTTACATGGTATTAGAGACGTGGCCAAGGAGTGCGCGCCGGTTCTGGAGGCAGGTGACTGGGAAGCTCTCGCCGCACTCGTAAACCGGAATTGGGACTACCAGCAAATGCTTGATGCCACGATCACCACTCCGCGTACTCGATCGATAGAAGCGGCGATTCGGAGCGCTGGTGCGTGGGGGCTCAAGGCGACTGGTGAGGGGGCAGGAGGCTGTTTCATGGCTGTGTGTTCGCCGGACCGACGAGAAGCAATCGTCAGGGCTGCGTCTGCCTGTCGCGCGACGGCGCTCGAAGTGGGATTCACTTTTGAAGGCGTCACGGTCGTGGAGCAGGAAGATGCTTCCGACACTTTCTGAGTCACTGGCTGACAGGCGGCGGGAGGTCCAGAGCTCCGCGACTCTCCAGGCGCTTGCGGCTCGTCTCGAACGCCTTGTCGAACCTCTCCGCGAAGACAGTCTGTTATTTCCCCGCCACAAAGCTCTTCTCTCGCGCGACGGGGGAGTCTGCGAGGCAGACGGGTCTCGTCTCGTGTTCGATCCGCAGAGCCCCGATGGTCATCGCTGTCCGCGATGCAATCGCGAACATGCGGGAAAGCGGCACCATCGGGCCTGGGTATGGCGTTATCACATCTGGCTGTCGGAACGAGCGGTTCACCTGGCGTTGCTTGGCGCGCTCACACGGGATCCCGACCTATCGGATAGTGCCCGGTTCATAATCGAAGGCTACGCAAAGCGATATCGCAACTACCCGAACAGCGACAATGTGCTCGGGCCGACGAGACTCTTCTTCTCGACGTACCTCGAATCGATCTGGCTCACGCAACTGGTGATGGCGGCCTTGATGCTTGAATCCGGCAGCCCTACCTCTCAGCCGTCCCTGACCGGCTTCGACGAGATGGTCAAGGAATCGGCGGGTCTCATTGCTTCGTTCGATGAAGGTTGGTCGAATAGGCAAGTATGGAACAACACTGCTCTCGTTGCTGCAGGGTTGTGGTTTGGCGGAGCGGCGCTTCCGGGCTCGAGCGGCGATCGAGGCGCGACGAACCGGACATTTCACAGACTCCTCGCTCACGGTCTGGATGGGCCGCACGGCCTTTGCCCACAACTGGTCAGCGCCGTTACGGACGAGGGTATGTGGCACGAGGGCGAGAATTACCACTTCTTCGCCCTAAGAGGATTTCTGATTGCTGCGGAATTGCTGCGACTGGCGGGCGTCGACCTGTATGGCGATGACGGTCCGCACGATCGCCTCCGCGATATGTTCGTTGCCCCGCTGCGGACTGTGTTGCCCGACCTCACGCTTCCGGCGCGCGGTGATTCGCCCTTCGGCGTATCTCTCTTACAGCCCCGATTCGCAGAATTCTGGGAGATTGGCTGGGCTCGCACCTGTGATCCCAGGCTCCAAAGCCTCCTGGCCGAACTCTACTCGGCTGAAGTTCCTGAGGGAGAGGATCCGGGGTTCGAGGAGATCGCGGAACAGGAGCAGAACCGATCTGCTCAGTGCCTGCACCGCGGCTTGCTCGGTTGGAAAGCGCTGTGGCTGATGAACCCGGACGAACCGCGCGCCCATGATGGCACCTGGAAAATCGGTTCGACTCTACTGCCGCAGGCCGGCGTTGCTGTGTTCCGTGGCGGCGCAGATCGGTACGTCAGTGTCGAGTGTGGTGGACCCGTTGGCGGACACGGGCATCCAGATCTGCTGCATCTAACTCTGTTCGCCGAACGACCGCTTCTGATGGATTTCGGCACGGCATCGTATGTGAGCCCATCCCTCCACTGGTATCGGTCCACATTGGCGCACAACGCCCCGAGTGTCTCCGGGGAAGATCAGAAAAATCGGAACGGTTGGTGCGCGGCAATTGATCAAAGAAAGGGTTGGGGTTGGTGTCGGGCGGTGGCAGATGATTTGTTCGGAGCCGGAACCACGGCAATACGCACAATTGTGTTGGGCCCGAATTGTGTTCTCGATATCGTGGACGTTGAAGGCCCTGAAGATCTCGTGGTGGATTTACCCGTACATTTACTCGATCATACGTGGGTGGCGATGGACGAATGGCTGCGGCTTCCGGACATATCAGCCACGTCTGATGGAACACTCGGAGACGTTCTCGAGTGGAAGGCGTCCAACGACGTGCTGCTGAAGGGGGAACTGCATACGGTAATCCTGCCTGTGCGGGAAGGCGAACGTCTGTTGGTGGCGGATCGCCCCGGTCCTCCCGACGATCAGCTTGCCGACGGTCATGCGACGGCGTTTCTGGTGAGGCGCGCTCGAGGTTCCGGTCGGTGGGTCCAGTGCTTCGGCCTTAATACCAAGATGCCGGTGGGAGTGCGTGTCGAAAGGCAAACCATTCTCCTGGAGTACGGGAACGGGAGCGCTGACAGCATCACGATCAAGGAAGATAGATGCCGTATCGTCGATCGGCTTGGCGAAGCCCACAAGCTTGGCGGAGCCAGACAGAGACCCGAGCGGCAAGCGGCAGCCAAAGTCAGGTCGCGAACCATCTTCTGTCCCAGACTCGAGGACCGACCATCTCCCGAGGACTGGGAAACCGCGGTCCCAGGAGCCGCTGTCGTTGAACTCGGCGCTGCGCATTATCGCCGATCCGAAACACCGTACGGTGCGGGGCGCCCGTTTTCGGCGCGTGCCGCTGTATTTGTTGCTGGCACAGAGTTGTGTTTTGCCGTTCGTGTCAACAAGAAGAACGTCACCTTTCGCAGAGCGGACGCTAAGGACCCTGCGTTGGATAACGAGACGCCGGACATTCACTCCGACGGCATTCAGTGTTATTTGGGAGGAGGCGCGGGAGATGGATGGTGCGGGTATCTTCTGGTGCCGGATCCCGACTCGGAATCAGTGCGTGTTGCCGCAGTGGCTGGTACGGCGGGCAACACGTCGGAGGTGACGGCGTTGTGGGCACGAAACCCCGATGGTTATGCGATGCTTGTGGCCATCGATCTTGAGGCTCAGGTTCAAAGCGGCCAGAAGATACCAGTGAACCTTGTGATCAACGAGATGTATTCCACTCGCGAAAGGCGTGCCGGTCAGCTTGCGTTGTCAGGCGGGGGTTGGGTGTACCTGAGGGGAGATCGCGAACATCCGGCGTCGGCAGTTGTTGCGGAGGTGTCTTGAATATCGTCGTCGTACTAAACAACCCCCAAAATCTCGTAAACGTGGCGAGCGTGATTCGGGCAATGAAGAACTTCGGACTCAAAGACCTCAGGCTCGCCAATCCGGTCGAGGAAATCGAATCACGCCGTATTACCGGCATTGCGCACGGCAGTGACGACATGATTGAGCGACTGCAGATCTTCGAGGATCTGAATGCGGCCGTTGCGGACCGCACTTATGTCGCGGCGATGTCTGCTCGTCAGCGTGCTGCCAAGCGCAATATGCAACGGCCAAGAGAGGCGGCCGTTGATCTGCTCACTGCCGCAGAAGAGGGCAGCGCCGCCTTGGTCCTGGGGAGGGAAGACAGAGGCCTCACCAACGACGAACTCGATCTTTGTCATCGCGTTGTGGCCATTCCAACAGCACCGGACTACGCTGCACTCAACCTTTCGCATGCGTTTGGAGTGATGGCGTACGAGTTATTCGTGGCGCGCGAGGAATTTGAGTTCAAGCCACCGCGTCGCGTGTCGAACCCGGCCACCCAGGAGGACTTCGAGCGCTTCTACGTCCATGCAGAGGAGGCTCTTCATGCGGTGGAGTTCTTCAAGACTCGGAACACATCGCACATTATGCGGACGGTTCGCGAGGTAGTACACCGCACGCCGATGGATGCCCGCGAGATAAACCTGTTCAAGGCCATGTGCATCGAGGTCGTGAAGTATCTCGAGAGGACCGGTGTCCGATGACGATACCGGGTTTCACATCCACAGGGAGCAAACGACCGGAGGCGTTGTACGGAACAACGTCCGGCAACCCGCTCCGCTGTCTACGGACTGCAGGGTGCCGGGTGTGGGATGAAGAGGGAAGGGAATACTTCGATCTCGTCATGGCGCTGGGCGCGGTGGCGCTCGGCTACGGACACCCGCAGGTGAATGCGGCAGCTGAACGAGCAATTGGCATGGGGGTGGTAGGGCCGCTGCCTCATGTATTGGAACAGGAGGTAGCTGAGCGCCTCGTCGCTGTGATTCCCGGTGCCGAGGCCGTGCTGTTCCTCAAGACCGGCGCCGAAGCGGTGGCCGCTGCCGTTCGAATTGCGCGCACATATACCGGTCGGGAGTGCGTCGTGACGTGCGGGTATCACGGTTGGCTGGATTGGTGTCAGGACGAAGCAGGTGTCCCCAAGGCCCACGCAAAGCTTCGCCGCGAGGTGCCGTTCAACGATATCGAGAAGCTCCAGCAAACGTTTGAACGTTTTGGCCCTGTCGCAGCGATTGTGATCGAACCAGTGGTCGAGAAAGAGCCCGACAAAGAATGGCTGCTGGCCGCAAAAACCGCGGCACAACGTTCGGGCGCGGTGTTGGTATTCGATGAGATCAAGACCGCGTTCAGGATTGCGGTCGGTGGAGCCTCGGAACGTTACGGGGTGGTGCCCGACATGTCAGTGCTCGGGAAGGCACTGGGCAACGGCTTCCCGATCGCGGCGGTTTGCGGGTCCAAGGATGTGATGGAAGCAGTTCGCCATACATGGATTTCCTCCACGCTTGCGACCGAACACATGAGTTTGGGTGCGGCCTTGGCCGTGCTCGACGTGTACGAGATCAATGATGTCGTCGGCGCCATTCGGTCGCACGGTCAGCGGTTGCTCACGGGACTCGAGAGGATAGCTGAGCGCTTCGGTCGCCTTCGAGCACTCGCCAGAGGGATTCCGGAGATGTGCTTCCTGGACTTCGCTGATCCCAAGACGTCAGCGACCTTCGCATCGCAGGCGGCTTTGAGAGAGGTGATCTTCAAGCGCAACGCATACAACTTCGTTTCGTTTGCGCACACCGATGGAATCATGAGCGAAATCGTGACTCGACTCGAGGAAACGGCGGCGGAGGTGGACCAAACGTGTTGATAGACGTACATGCTCACTTCTATACGGAGCTATCCAACAGAGCTGATTGGCGAATCGTGAATCAGGCACGACTGGATGCGGGCCGCACGATTGGCCTGACAGCGCATGTGGCGTCGATTCTCGGGACCTGGGGAGCCAGGTCTCCGACGTATTTCCCGTCTCCAGAAGACGTTGTGCACGGAAACGATCGAATGATCGAGATGATGGCGGAGCATGAGGAGGTGTTCGGCTACTGTGTCGTCAATCCCAACTTCACCGACCATGCCCTCGGTGAGATAGGGAGCCGCGTCGAACAGGGGATGATCGGCGTCAAGCTCGCCGCCAGCCGCCGAGCCGACGATGAGTTGCTCGATCCGATCGCGAGTAGAGCCGGCGAGTTAGGTGTCCCGATCCTCCATCATGTCTGGCACAATCGTGCTCGTGACTGGCCCGGTCAGGAGGCCTCCGACGCGACGGAGTTGACGGCACTCGCGAGGCGCTATCCGGAGACCCGGTTCATTCTCGCGCATCTTGGTGGAGGTGGCGATTGGGAGCACTCCGTTCGAGCTGTGCGGGACGAGGCGAACATATGGGTCGATCTGTCCGGCAGCGGCGTCGATCCGGACATGCTACATCGAGCTAAGACTATTCTCGGGTCGGAACGGTTACTGTGGGGCAGTGATCTCACGATGGATACTGCGTGGGGCAAGTTGCGCTACATGGAGCGTATGGGATTGACGACGAACGAACTCGACGCAATCGCGTATGGGAACGCATGTCTCATCTTCCCGGACGGTTGTTTCAGCCGCGGAGTCTGACCTCTGGCTCCTGATTGGAGCTGTTCCTCCCGCTGTTACCTTTCATGGCACGATATTCATATGTTGCGGAGAGATTCATGCAGATTTGTATTCCAGTTGAAGAGAACAACGGACTCGACAGCCGCGTATGTACACACTTCGGTTCTGCGCCGTTTTTTTTGATTGTGGATAGCGATACGGAAGCTTGTGAGACGATAGTAAACACCGGAGCACATCATGCTCACGGCATGTGTCAGCCCCTGGCTCTCCTCCAGGGGAAGGAAATTGATGGTGTTGTCGTGGGTGGTATTGGGCGCGGGGCTCTGTTCAAGCTTCAGGCAGGAAACATCGGAGTATTCCTTTCGCAGTACTCCACAGTGCGTGAAACCATGGACGCCCACAAGGCTGGAACGCTGCAGTCGGTGACCCCAGCAGACGTATGTGCCGGTCACGGTCACGGTCACGGGCATGGGCCTGGCGGCGGAGGCCACGGTCCGGGGTGCCACTAAGACCCGCGCGTAGTGGCGAAACTGGGACCACCGAGCCATAGTCTGGACGGTCAGATCGGCTAGCTCAGAACTGTCTCATCTGCTGATACCGGTAGTGCCTGTTTGTGTTCTGAGCGGTCTCGCCGAGGTGTGTTTTTAAAGAGGTCTGCCAGCGTTTCTGCGGTTTGCGGTACCGACCTGACCGTTCTACTACCGCCTGAAACACAGGCCTGCCCCGATGAATACATCGGGAGCCGAGTGCGTGAGGCCGACACCGCCATGAATGTCGAGCTGCAGGGTCCGCGTGAGTAGATGGGTGTAGCCGTGATGCAAAGAGACCGCGGTACCGCCCGCCTCGGGTACTGTGGCCGCTAGTTCGAGAAACGCCCCAGTGGGAGACTCACTCCCAAGTGCAGTACCAAACACGAGCGTATCACCCCAAGTGAACTCACGATCTTCACGGGTTTTCGCCAACTCTCCAAATATCTGGCTGCCCACGGACCAGTTACCTCCTAGTTCCTGACCGGCGGTCAGTATCACCGACGGATCCAGCCCGTCTGTGGAGAAGCCTGATTCTCCTGTTGGCAGTGAAACCGTAACAACACTCGCCAGATCCCAGCCATCGCCGATCGGCCCGAGTTGAATCTTGGTTCCGATTGATCCGTCACCTACGCCCGATTCGTATGTGGAAGAACCCCGAGCGCCGCGTGACGCTCGGAGCATGCAGCGGCGTTGTGAACTGGACACGTAGGCAACCGCATGTAGATTCGCGGCATGTCTGGGAAGAAAGAAGCGCAACGGGATTCTGCTGCCTCAAGATTGACGGCAAAACCTTGGCACCTTCGGTGGTGGTTCAAGGTAATGATGGCTTTCGTCCTCTTGGTGGGATTGGATAGGACGGTATTTGACGAGGGTTGGGAGCGTTGGCGTGGGGTCGGCGAGCTAGTTGTGTCCGTGACTTATTGGCTTGCTTTATGGATTGAGGACTCTCGACGCCGGAAGAAAGATTCAGCCACCTAGAGAGTAGTCCGCAACTGATTTCCGACCGTAGACCAACCCCCCCACGAGCGCCGCGCGACGCCATTGGGGGCAGTCCCGGCGCAGGGCCGGGGTCAGGGGTTGTGGCTGCTGTCGTCCGCCTCATCGATCACGCGAAGATCTACCAGGGGAAGGGGAACATTGCGATGCACGGAGAACGTCACGTGATCGGGCCCGGCATCAATGCTGTTGTTGGACAACTGTCCGGGACGTAGCCTGCCTGCATGACCGCAGATTGTCGAGACGCTAGCTCCCGCGTCCCGACGTTGCGACCAGACGAACCACGTTATCGAAACTCATGACCTTACGGCTCGCGAGATCCGAGCCGGGAAACGTCGCGCTGATGCCGACCAGGTCGTCGCCGATAATCGCCCCGGCCGGGCATGGCCCCGCATTGTCCTTATCGAAGACCACCAGCGCAATGTTGCGCAACGCGACTTCTTCATACAGCAACGTGGCGCTTCCGGACGGTGGTCTGATGAAAGACGCCTCGATTAGGTACAGTTGATCGCTTACGTCGACGATCTCCATACCGGTCGACTCGCCAGCGCACGCGAGGAACTCGCCGTCATCCGCGTCAAAGAGATGGACTTCCATGTCGAGTCTGGACCCGATGTCGTAGTCGTACGTGTTGGTTACCTGCACCTCGGTGACGAGAACGATGTCCCGGAGGCGAACACCCACCTCGTCGGATGCCTCGTTGCCGGCCTCGTCGACGGCCGTCGCTTGCAGCAGGTGGTCGCCGTCGTGGAACGTCTCGGTTTGCCATGCGAGTTCCCATGGGGGGGTCGATGCTTCATCGTGCAGGGTGCCGTTGACGCGAAGCTCGATACGGTCGACCGCCTCGTTGTCCGTCGCCGTGACGCTGACCGAGATCTCCCTGTGAATGACGACGTCGTTGCGCTGCGGGCTGGTGATTGTGACGCTTGGCGGTGTGCCATCGGGTGCGGTTAGGTCGCATCCCGTTACGCCCGCCAACACGCCGCCCAAGGCAGCAAACCGGTAAACGGCGGACCGTCCTTTCATCGTGTCCTCCCGAGAGAAGGCGGTGGGTTGTCGGCCTGAAAATTGAGTCAACCGCTCGTCGGGAATTCTACTCCCGCAAGGAGTGCTTGAGAAGATCCACCAGGGAAAGGAGAACACGGCGATGTGTACGTCGTCAGACCGAATTGCGGTGCCCCCCAAATTAGGTCCATTGCATATGCGAGTTTTGAGGCTGGCTCCGGTCTAGGGTGAAGGCACCACCTGTCCGGAAGAGGACGGGTGGCTGATCGGCTAGACTGCTGTGTGGTCGTACGTTGTTGTAATCGTCCTTCCAGCTGTTCAAGGTGCTCTGGGCATCAGCAGATTGAGAAACCAGTGTTGCGAGAGACACTCTCGTCTCAGGGTCCCGTTGAAGGCCTCGATGAACGGGTTGTCAGTTGGCGTACCAGGACGACTGAAGTCGAGCTGCACGCCTGGGAGTCGTACTCACACATTCTCAGAGTTTCTGGACACCGCCTGAACCCTGCGTGATACTTCGATATGCAAGCACAGGGCCTCGTGAACAACGTTGCGGACATGCCGGAAGGCCGACTTTCGTTATGAAAGAAGAAGAACTCCACCGACGAACGTTTTTGAAGCGGGTCGGCCTTACAGCCCTCTCTCTGCCCGCCGCCGTTGCGGTCGGGACGATCGGGGGATCGGAACTCGTTGCCTCGCCGGCCGAGTATGGCGGGTTCCTCGTCCGCAGGCTGCCCAAAGACATAGTCCCATATCAAGTCACAGAGTCGCGTCTCCAACGATTCGACCAGCGCAACGAAGTGTTCAGCCGAGGAGACTGGGATTCAATAGTAATCGACGCCGAGGAACCGTTCGAGGGTATCGAAGAAGAGAACATTCTGGGCAACCGGCCCGGCTACACGCGCCTCGACTATGCATTCGGTGAAGCTGCGTGGACGGTTGCGCAAGCGCTTGGGAGCGGTGCCGGTGCCATCGGCGGCTCCAACGGCGGGCTCTATTCCTGGAAGCCTCTTGGCGGCGGGCCGATGAACGAAATGCCACCGTGGGATCCGGCCGATTGGACACCTGATGAGGTTACGCAGATAGTCAAGAAGGCATCGCTCTTCTACGGCGCATCGCTCGTGGGGACGACGAAATTGGACGAAAGGTGGATTTACTCCCACAGATTCACGAAACGCTTCAGTGACCCGCCGTTCATCCATGCACCGATACACATCGACGATGTAGAGGACCCCGTGGAGCGTGAAGACGGCACACTGGTGATTCCCAAATCGATGGACCAGGTAGTAGTGATAGCATTCGAGATGGATGAGGATGCCATTGCCACGTACCCCGGTGGGCCGGGTGCTGCTGCAACGGGCAACGGCTATTCGAGAATGACATTCACGGCGGCCTGCCTCGCCCAGTTCATTCGCGGGCTCGGTTATCACGCGATCCCTTGCGGAAATTGCACCGGTCTCAGCATCCCCATGGCCATCGATGCAGGATTGGGTGAACTCGGTCGACTCGGACTGCTGGTAACTCCGAAGTACGGACCTCGCGTGCGGTTGGCGAAGGTTATCACTAACATGCCGCTCGTGGCGGACCAGCCCATCTCATTCGGCGTGACGGAATTCTGTGATGTCTGCGGGAAATGTGCTGAGAACTGCCCAGGCGAAGCCATATCAGGTGGTAACAGAACCGAAGAACCCATCGATTTCTCAAACAACGAAGGCATTCTCCGCTGGCCGGTCAACCATCCTCGATGTCACCTGGTGTGGGCATCCACCGGCTTGGACTGCGCAAACTGTATCCGCGTCTGTCCCTTCAACAAGCCGGAGGGTTGGCTTCACGATGCCACCCGTCTTCTAATTGGTGCCGGAAACCACACCTTGGACAAAGCCATGCTCGAGTTGGATGACGCGTCCGGTTACGGCGAACAGGCCGATCTGCGCGAGTTCTGGAGCAAGAACCGCTTCGTTCACATCAAGGAGTGATGGTCGATTCCCGCACGTTTTGCGGCCCTGAGAATCTGCGCTTCCTGCGGAGAGTCAGTGCGTTAAGTGCTTGCCTTATAAGCTTTTACGCCTGTTTCGACACCGTTTCCCTCGTCGAAAGGAAGCTTTCCATGGGTGCCGTCACGCGTTCCCTCGCCAAGGGAACCCGTTCCCTCGTTGTTTGAACGCGTCGGAAGCCGATGTAACGCGTTCCCCCGATATAGGAACACCTGCCATTGTCGAGAGGAAGCGTGCCGGAGCCGGGGATGGTTTTCTCTCGCCCATGTCACGCCTTCCGACCGCAATAGCGCGCAGCTTTAACAGATGTAACGCGTTCCCGACCCCGGGGAACGCTTTCCCACGAGTCCGTTTGGTCCGACACCGACTTGGACAGCGTGCCCGAATTCGTCGGAAAGTCGACCTTGGGGTGCGGCATACGTGCCGTCGGCCGGGGCCTACCTGCCGACCCTCGAAGCAGTCTTCTTCCGAGGAGGGCAGGTTTTCCAGCTGCGAGAGGCCGTGTGCTCGACACGAATCTTGGCTTTACCATTGGCCTTGCAGGCAGGTCCCGATGCGAAGACGTATACCGTTGTCCGCGTCGCCGTTTTTTTGTGACTGCGCCGAGCCTTTCGACATGCCATGCCACAGCTCCCTGAACATGGTGCCACCGCTCTGTGGCCGGCGTCGGTCTCTTGTATTGATGATTCCTTTACGCGGAGTCGCTTACTGCGGCCTCCCCGCAATACACCAGTTGCTTCACTCGTACCTCAACGCCTCCACCGGATCTATGCGCGATGCCCTGCGGGCGGGGATCCAGGATGCCAGCAGCGCCACAAGTGCCAGCGTCAGCGTCGTCCCCGCGTAGGTGAGCAGGTCGGTGGAACTCACACCGAACAGAAGAGAAGCAAGCACGCGACTCACTCCCCACGACGCGACGAGGCCTACTGCTATGCCGATACCGGTTAGCACCATTCCCTGACCCACCACATCTCTGAGTACCGTGCGCGCCGGAGCTCCCAATGCCATCCGGACACCTATCTCCTGAGACCGCCGGCTGACGACGTACGAGATCACGCCGTAGATGCCAACCGTCCCGAGTATGAGAGCAATACCGCTCGCGATACCCAGAAGAATGACGGTGAACGATGTTGAAGACATGGCATCACGTTCGATCGACTCAACCGTCCGCGGATCTACCATCGGGAGGCGCGGCGCCACTTCTCGCAATGCGGCTCTCGCCGATGGAATGAAGCTCAAGGGGTCGGCATTCGTGTGAAGTACCACTGCAATGGACAATGCGATCTCGGGCGAGCCGTGACGACCGGCAATGAGCGGCATGTAGATCAGCGGCGCCGGCTCCTCGACAAGGGTCTCGAAACGGACATCCTCCGCAACGCCGACAACCTCCCAGTATTCCGCGTTGTCCCCCTGTCCCTTGATCCTCCGGCCAACCACAGAGGCTACGTCGGGCCAGAACTGGCGAGCCAATGCCTCGCTTACCACAACTCCGCGCATCCCACTCTCGCCGTGTTCCCAGTTAAGGTCTTGTCCGTCAACGATGCGGATGTCCATTGCATCGAAGTAGCCCGGGCTCACCTGCTTTCGGTCCACCAGTGTGCCCAGTTCGCCCTCTGGGGTGGGATTCTCCTCGGTAGCCATCGGACTTGCCGATTTGCTGTCCACGAGCGGAACCGCCGTGATCAAGGC